>CAYQEB010000036.1:0-32550 GCA_964416395.1 uncultured Caldilineaceae bacterium
GAGCCTCGTTTTCGTCTTTGATTCTCGTCACACCACCACGCCCGCCCGCTGGAAGAGTCGGTCGCAGGCGGCCCGGGCCTCGGCCAGCAGGGCCTCCTCGTCCACACAGAGGACCTTTTTGCCCTGCATGAGGATGCGGCCGTCCACGATGACCGTGTCCACGTCCCCGTTGCTGGCGTTGAAGACCAGGGCCGAGACCACCCGGTGCACGGGCATGGCCAGGGGGGTGTCCAGGTCCACCAGGACCACATCGGCCTTCTTGCCCACCTCCAGGGAGCCGATGCGGTCCGGCTGGCCGAAGGCGATGGCGCCCCCCCGGCAGGCCATCCAGAGCACCTCCTCCGGCTGCAGGATCATGGCGTCCAGGCTGTGGACTTTGTGGAGCAGGGCCGTGGCCTTCAGGGTCTCCAGCATGTCCTGGCTGTTGTTGCTGCCCGGGCCGTCCGTGGCCAGGGCCACCACGATGCCCTTGCGCCGCATCTCCGGCACCCGGGCCACGCCGGAGGCCAGGTACATGTTGCTCACCGGGCAGTGGACCACCACGCCGCCCTGTTCCGCGATGAGCTCGATCTCCTGGTCGCTGAGCCAGATGCTGTGGACCAGCTGCACGTCCGGCCCCAGGATGCCCAGGTGGGCCAGCCACTCGATGTGGCCCATGCCCCGGCGTTCCTGGTTCATCTCCACCTCCACCTGGGTCTCCGCCACGTGGATCTGGGTGCCCATGCCCCAGGCCTTGGCCAGCTTGTGGGTGCGGAGCATGGTCTCGTCCGAGCAGCCCCAGGGGATGAGGGGGCCGAACTCCAGGCGCAGGCGGTCGTCGTGGCGGCCGTGCCAGGCCCGGCGCAGGCGATCCATCTCGGCCACGATCTGGTCCGGATCCTCCATGAAGGCCGGGTGGTAGTCCATATCGGTCCAGCCCCGGGCCAACAGGAAGCGGGTCCCCACCTCCTCCGCGGCCAGGTAGACGCCGTCATCGTTGTGGGGATCCGTGTGGATGTACTGGTGGTCCAGGACCGAGGTGGCCCCGCTGCGGATGTTCTCCACCAGGCCCACCATGGCGGCCAGGTAGGCCTCTTCCGGGTTCAGGGCCTGGGCCACGGGCCAGATGGCCGCCTCCAGCCATCCCAGCAAGGGCTTGTCATCGGCCAGGCCCCGGATGAAGGTCTGGAAGAGATGGGTGTGGGCGTTGACCATGCCTGGCATGACGGCCATGTGGCTGGCGTCCAGGACGGTGCGGGCTTCCTGGCGCAGATAGGCCGGGGGATCCCCTGGGCCTAGCTCGGCGATCTTGTCCCCGCGGATGAAGACGTAGCCCGGGTCGAAGATCTGCCCCGCGTCGTCCACCGTGACCACGGTTCCCTTTTCGATGAGGATGGGCCCCATTTCTCACGGCTCCCAGTTGGCGAAGGCGTCGATCACCGGTTTGATGTCGTCCATCATGGGGTAGAGGATGGGGCAGGTGACCCCAGCCGCGATGTACTCGGCCACTTTCTCCTGGCACTGCTCCGTGGTGCCCACGGCCATGAGGTTGCGCACCACGTCATCGGGGATGATGCGGGCGGCCCGCCGGTAGTCCTCCTCCGTGGCTGGCCAGCCCACGAAGTCCTGCACCCGCTGGATCAGCTCCGGGTCCACGTTGCTGGCCTTCATGATGTGGGGCTCTGTGCCCAGGTAGTAGGCCACCAGGGCTTTCCCCTCCATCATGGCCGCCTCCGGGTCCTCGTCCGAGAGGCAGCAGACCAGGAGCTCTGGCCGGTCCACGTCCTCCAGGCTACGCCCGGCCCGCTCCGCGCCGATGCGCACCCGCTCCACCGCGTTGCGGATGTACTCCACAGAGACCACGTAGTTGAGCACCACCCCGTCGGCGATCTCCCCGGCCAGCTCCAGCATCTTGGGGCCGGTGGCGCCGATGTAGATGGGGATGTCCCGGGGGGAGGTGTCGCCGAAGGCCACGTCCAGTTTCACCCGATCCAGGTGGACGAACTCCCCCTGGTAGGTCACTTCCTCCATGGTGAAGAGCTGGCGGATGGACTCCACGTACTCTCGCATGGCCCGGAGCGGCCGTCGGCGGTCCACGCCCACCCGGGAGGAGATGGGCTCCCACCAGGCGCCCAGGCCCAGCATGACCCGGCTCTGGCCGTCCACCTTCCCGGCCAGCTCCCACATGGTGCTCCAGGTGGCGGCGATGACCGCGGCGTTCCGGGTCCAGATGGGCAGCACCCCGGAGCCCACCCGCATCCGCCTCGTCTCGGTGAGGAAGGCGCTCATCATCACCACGCAGTCTCGGGCCAGCCGGGTGTCCGCCTGCCAGATCTCCAGGAGCCCCTGGGACTCCGCGTAGCGGGCCATTTCCAGTTCGTAGGGGATGGGATGCTTGTCCTGCATGTAGAGTGCGATTCGTTGGGCCATGAAATGCTCCCTAAGCACGTGGAGGTGGGTGTCGGTTGGTGGAGAAACGAGGTCGATTGTGGGGGCGCCTCCAGTGTATCACAGAGCCCCAATAGCGTCAATCGTCATTTAACAAAGGGCCTTTTGTTTAAGTCAAAAGTCCATTTCCGTGTTGTGGGAGTGAACATTTTCGCCCATCTCTGCAACAGTGGTTGACATTCTCTTTGCCTGTGATACAATTTCAGCACCCCCCACTTCAACCCCGTCCCGATCTATGCTTCGCCTGGAAACGTCCGGCGTCTCCCTGGGAAAACGCACCAAGCCACGGGCCCGTTCCCAGAGGCGACGTCCCTTCCTGGCGGGCATGGATCCCAGCGGCCAGCCGGCCGGCAGGAGCGCCCGGTGGACATCGGCGACAAGATCCGCAATCGACGGCGGGAACTGGGGCTGAGCCTCCGGGAGCTGGCGGAACAGGTGGGATTGACCGCCAGCTTCCTCAGCCAGATCGAACGCAACCTGGCCAGCCCTTCCCTGAACTCCCTCTACAAGATCAGCCAGGCCCTGGAACTCCCCCTCTTCCACCTGCTCCTGACCGAAACCCCCAGCCAGCGGGTGGTCCGGCGCCAGGAGCGGCTGCGGCTCATGCTGCCCAACTCCAAACTGGTCTACGAGCTGTTGACCCCCAACCTGGGCCTGCCCATGGAGGTCTTCCTGGTGCGGTTGGAGACAGGCGAGGACAACATCGCCACCTCCCTGAACAACCCCACCGAGGAGTGCATCTACGTGCTCCAGGGCATCCTGGAGATCGAGCTCCACGACCAGACCTACCTCCTGGGCCCAGGGGACAGCATCTACTTCGAGGGGCCCCGGCTGCGGCGGCTCACCACCCGAGGAGACGAGACCTTGCGCTTCATTTCGGCCATCACACCGCCCATCTTCTAGGGCGCGACGGAGGGATCATGAAACCCATCGACTTCGACGCCTTGACCGCCTTCCTCCAGACCCTGGTGCGCATCCCCACCCTCTCGGGGCAGGAGGAGCCCATCATCGAGCCCATCGCCCAGGAGATGCGCTGGCTGGGCTTCGACCGGATCTTCACCGACGCCAACGGCAGCCTCATCGGCGTGGTGGAGGGCGCCGAGCCCGGCCCCACCCTGCTCATGGACGCCCACATCGACACGGTGGGCATCGCGCCGGGCGCGCCCTGGCGGCACGACCCCTTCGCCGCGGTCATCGAGGACGGCCGCATGTACGGCCGGGGCACCTCGGACATGAAGGGCGCCCTGGCCGCCATGGTCCACGGGGTGGGCAGCCTGGACCGCGCCCGCCTGGCCGGCCGGGTGGCGGTGAGCGCCAGTGTCCTGGAGGAGGTGATGGAAGGGGTGGCCCTGGCCACGGTCATGGAGGAGGTGCAGCCCGACTTCGTGGTCATCGGGGAGTCCACAGAGCTGAACCTGAACCACGGGGGCCGAGGGCGTGCGGAGATCCACCTGGAGGCCGTGGGCCAGCCCGCCCACTCCTCCACGCCGGAGCTGGGCGTCAACGCGGTGCACCTGATGATCCAGGCCATCCAGGAGTTGGAGGCGCTCCCCTTGCCCCAGGACCCCCTGCTGGGGCCGGCCATTCTGGCCCTGACCGACATCATCTCCGAGCCCTATCCAGGCCACTCGGTGATCCCCAGCCGCTGCCGAGCCACCTACGACCGGCGGCTCCTGGCGGGGGAGGACATGGAGGGGGTGCTGGGGGCCATCCAGGCCCTGCCCGCCTTCCAGGAGCGGGTCACGGCCACCATCGCGGAGGGGGAGCATCGGGCCTACACCGGCGCCGTGCTTCGGGGCCCCAAGTTCTTCCCCGCCTGGAAGCTGCCGCCGGAGCATCCTTTCGTCCAGGCGGCCCTGGCCGGCCTGCGCCAGGCTGGCCTGGATCCCAAACTGGGGGCCTACCGCTTCTGCACCAACGCGGCCTACAGCGCGGGGACAGCCCAGACGCCCACGGTGGGCTTCGGCCCCTCGCCCGAAGGCCGGGCCCACATCGTGGACGAGTACATCGAGCTGGATGAGCTGCACCGGGCGGCTCAGGGCTACGCAGGGCTGGCCCTGGGGGTGCTGGGCCGCTGAGAGGAGGGCTGCGCAGGCCAGGGGGAGACCAGGAGGGGAGGGAAGACGTGGAGGACGGCGCCTTGCAGCGCATCATCGGAGAACGGATCCGCAAGCGGCGGACCGAGCTGGAGCTGAGCCTGCGGGGCCTGGCCGAGAAGACCCGGGTCAGCGCCAGCTTCCTCAGCCAGGTGGAGCGCGGGCAGGTGAGCCCCTCCCTGTCCACCCTGCAGGCCATCGCAGAGGCGCTGCAGGTGCCCCTGGTCTACTTCCTCATGGGCGACAGCTCGGACGAGCACGTGGTCCGGGCTGGCCAGGGCGCCCAGCTGGAGCTGCCGGGCTCCAAGATCGTCTACGAGCTGCGCTCCCCTTCCCCGGCCCGGAAGATGCTGGTCTTCGTGGCCCACATGCAGCCAGACACGGTCAACAAGACCATCCCGCCCCAGATGAACACCCAGGAGACCATCTACGTCCTCCAGGGGCGCCTGCTGGTGGAGCTGGAGGACGAGCGCTACACCCTGGACCCGGGCGACAGCATCACCTTCAACGGCCAGCAACTGGTCTGCCTGGTCAACGAACACCCCAGCGAAGTCTCCTACATCTCCTTCATCACGCCCCCGCCCTTTCAGTAGCCCCGGTTCGATAGAGCCAACAGCCCCCAGATCCCGGCTGCCGTCAAAGCCCTTCCAACGAAAAACGCCCCTGGGCTGAAACCACAGGGGACGAACGGGGCTTGGAACTGGCTGGCGAGGCTAGCGGGAGGGCTCGGTCACGGCCACGGGGAAGGAGACGTGGAAGACGTTGCCCTGGCCGGGCCGGAAGGTGTGCTGGAACTCCCCGCCGTGGAGCTCCACCAGGGAACGCACCACGTAGAGGCCCAGGCTCGCGGTGTCCGCGTTCTCCGACGCGGCCTGGCCGTGATGGGAGAAGCGTCCTTCGGGCGGGGGGCCGGAATTGGCCGCGGGCTCCTCGGCCGAGTCGGCCACGCTGACCTGCAGGAAGCTCCCGTCCTCGCTGAGGGCGGCGGAGAGGCGGATGGTCCCGCCCGGGGGCGAGGCGGTGCTGGCCTGGCTGAGGAGCCGCCCCAGCACCTGCTCCGTCCGCAGCACGTCACAGAGGATCTGGGGCAGGTCGCCGGGCACCTCCATCTGGAGCTGCTGCTCCTGGGCCAGGAGTTGGGGCTCGAAGCGCTCCACCGCGCCCTCCAGCACTTCGTGGAAGGAGGCTGGCTGCAGGACCAGCTCCACCCGGTCCGAGTCGATGCGGATCATGTCCAGCAGGTTGGAGACTGCGGCCAACATCCAGCCGGCGCTCTTGTAGATGCGCTGCAGGTATTCCTGCTGCTTCTCCGACACCGGGCCCAGGATCCCGTCCAGGAAGAGCTCCAGGTAGCCGTAGATGGAGGTGAGGGGTGTGCGCAGCTCGTGGGCGGCCACGGAGACGAAGGAGGCCTTGATCTCGTTCATGAGCCGCAGCTCCGCGTTGGCGGCCCGCAGCTCCAGGTTGCGCTGGTCCAGCTCCCGTTTGAGCAGCTGCAGCTCGTTCAGGCGCTGCATGAGCTCCTGGCGCAGGCGCCCCTGCTGGGTCACGTTCTCCACCAGGTAGAGGAGGCCCTGGGGCCGGCCGGTTTCGTCCCGCAGGGGGAGCAGGGTGATGGAGACGTACTCGATGGAGCCGTCCGGCCGTTGTCGGTTCACCATCTCCAGGTGGTATTCCGGCGCCTGGCCAGTCAGCACCGCCTGGATCTGGGCCTCGCTGCCCACCAGCTCTGGCGCCACCTGGGTCAAGGGCGCGTCCACCAGGGCGGAGGGGGCCAACCCCTCGCTGCCGAAGAGGAGGAAGGGATCCCCCTGGATCCCGGTCAGACGCAGGTCTGGGCCCACGGTGGCGTAGGCCAATGTTCCTCGGCTGAGGATGGCGTCGGCGATGCGGCTCTTCACGATGCGCTCCCGTTCATCTTTTCCACCAACTGTCGGCCCAGCTCCCGGAAGAGGGTCTCCACCTCTTCACCGGTCTTGGCGCTGGTGAAAAAGCAGCTGGCGCCGATGCGTTCGGCGAATTCCTCCACCTGGGCCTTGGAGAGCTCCCAGGGCGTCAGGTCGCTCTTGTTGGCCGCCAGGACGAAGACCGCCGCGGGGCTGACCGTCTGCAGGTCCGCCACGTAGGCGTTCAGATGATCCAAGGTCTCGGCCCGGGTCATGTCGCAGACCAGCACCGCGCCGGCTGCGCCCCGCATGTAGGTGGCCTGGATGGGGTCGAACTTCTCCCCGCCGGCCAGGTCCCACAGGATGAGGGAGAGCTCCACCACCCGATCCGCCTGGGGGACGGCCACGGTCTTACGGCTCACCTTCACGCCGATGGTGCTGATGTACTTGTCATCGAACAGGTCGTAGACGAAGCGGCGCACCAGGCTGGTTTTCCCGACAGCGAAGTCGCCCAACAGGCAGACCTTGCTGCTCATGGTGACGACGGGGGGCAAGGGTGTGGCCATGATGGCACCTTTTGCACGAACGGGCTAGGCTGTCTGCGCCAGGGCAGACGCCGGGTGGTCGATGAAGGTCTGGAAATGCTTCTGGGCCGACCCGCGCAGAGCGGAGGGGTCCCCCTGGTAGCTGGCCAGGAGGGAGCGGTTCTCCGCCTCGAATTCCAGGACGGCCTGGCGCAGGGCAGGTCGGAAATCCAGGGGCGGCACCCCCTCCACCACGACGGCCGCGTAGGCTCGGGCGCCGAACTCCAGGAGGATCAACCGCTCCTGGTACTGGAGCTCGCCCAGGCGCTCCTCGCTGGGCTCGTCCCCCAGGGCGTGGCTGGCGAAGTCCTGGATGGCGGTGAGCATGCCGCTGATCAGCTCCGAGCGGGCCGGGTCCTCCGCTTCCTGGGGGGCGTGCCAGAGGAGCAGGCCGCTGGGCAGGTGGATGAGGAAGATCTCCTGCACCTGGAAGGGCAGGGCCTCCCGCATGGCCAGCTCCGCCTCGGGCACTCCGGTGATCCAGGCCTTGAGCCGGCGCAACAGGCTCTCCTTGTCGAAGGTGGTGCGCAGGCGCTCGTCGATGGAGCGAGCCAGGTCCCGCATGGCCTGGGTCACGGCCCGCATGACCAGCTGGCCGATGATGGGATAGAGGGCCTCGATCATCTCCTCCTTGGATTCCCGGATCTGGCGCTGGATGGCCGTGCCCAGGATGGGAGCGATGGTCTCCACCAGGGCGTCCTGGTCCGCGAGCTGGCCTTCCAGCCGGGAGATCTCCGCCTGCAGGGCCCGGATCTCCTCCTGGTGGCGGCGACGCTCCTCCCGCAGCAGGATCTCCCGCAGAGCGGTCAGAGGGTTCTCCTCGGCCGCTTGCTCCCCGGCTCCAGGGCCGCTGTCCAGGGGAGGGGGCGTGGGTTCAATTTCGGGGGCGGCATCCCTGGGGGCAACCCGGGGATCCCTCTGCTCGGATTCGTTCATGGTTTTTCGGGGAAGGAGGGGATTGGAGGAGCTGGGGCGGGAAGCCCATCGATCTCCAGTTCTTCCAATCGCCCACGGCCTTCCTACAGCCGTCGCTCGCTGTCCATCCTTGCGCTTCCGGTCCTGCACTTCCGGTCCTGCGCTTGTGCACCTACTCTTCTGTTTCGATCAGGCCCTGCAGGAGATTTGCCACGCCACCGCTGGTGGATCCGCTCTTGAGCATGGTGCCCAGCTCCAAGAAGAAGTCCCCCAGGGAGGTGCGATCCACCTTGGCGTCCCACAGCTTGTCCGAGGCCTCCCGGAGCTCAGCCCGCAGCTCCTCATCCCCTTGACGGGCCTCGCTGCGCACCGCCTCCACCTGTTTGGCCAGGGCCTCGTCCTTCTCCGCCAACTGCTGACGAGCCCGTTCCAGATCCTTCTGCAGCCGGTCCAGGTCCCGCTGAAGGGTGGCGAACCGCTGGTTGTACTCCCGGATCTGGGCGCCGAAGAGGATCTCTCGGATGCGCTCCACGTCCTGGTCTTTGCCGACGAAGGGTTTCCCTTGTCCTTTCTCAGCCATGAAATCTCCTGCCTTTCTGTTGATTTTCGGTGGTCTCTGTTACAACTCACATTACGGAGGCTGCCTGGACCCTGCTCCTGCCGTGAGGCCGCAGGTCAGTTGGCCTGAAAACGGTAGCCCAACCCCCGTTCCGTGCGGATGTAGCGGGGTTTGGATGGGTTCGCCTCGATCTTGTGGCGCAGCCGGTGCACGTGGACCCGCAGGGTGTCCTCGTAGATCTCCTCCAGGGGCCAGACCCGGCGCAGGAGGAAGTCGCTGGTCACGGTGCGGCCGGCGTTGCGGGTGAGCACGTAGAGGATCTTGGTCTCGGTGGGGGTGAGGGAGACGGGCTTCCCCTCCACGATGGCCTGCTGGTGGACGAAGTCCACAGACAGACGATCGTCCAGCTCCACCACCGGGGCCATGGCGTAGGCGTAGTCGCCCATGCGCCGCAGCACCCGCCGCACCCGCACCACCAGCTCTCGAGGGCTGAAGGGCTTGGTGATGTAGTCCTCGGCGAAGTACTCGATGCCTCGAATGATGGTCTCCTCCCGGTCCACCGCGGAGAGCATGATCACCGGCAGGTCGGCGTAGCTCTGGACCCTTTCGCAGAACTCGAAGCCGTCCATGCCCGGCATGATCACGTCCACGATGGCCAGGTGGGGGAGCCCCTTGCGGCCAATGAGCTCCAGGGCGTCCTCGCCGGAGTGGGCGGTCATCACCTGGAAGCCGCTGCTCTCCAGCTTCATGGCCACGATCTCCGCGATGGAGACATCGTCGTCCACCACCAGGATGCGGTAGAACGAGGGCTCTTTCTTGCCGATCAGCAGAGTGTCCAACCCATTCCCTCCTGAGGAAACCGGAGCACGCCGGGCCACACCGGTGTTGTCCGGCGTTGCGGCGCTTGGTCGAGGCAAGGGGAGGGAACCTCGACCGGAAAGTGCCTGTCTGTGCCGGGGGACAGGACGGAGACACGGATCCGGCACGGGGGCAGGTGTATCACTTCGGGGCGGGTTTGTCAACCGTGGGAAATGGACCCCGCCCAGGCAGAGGAGCGTCAGCGCCCCTTCTGCAGGCTCTTCTCGATCTTCTTCCAGGTGTCCCGCAGGGAGACGGTGCGGTTGAAGACCAGGTGCTCCGGCGAGGAGTCCACCGCGTCCACGCAGAAGTAGCCTTTGCGCTCGAACTGGTAGATGCGGCCCGGCTCGGCCCCGGCCAGGCTGGGCTCCACCTTGCAGCCTGTCAGCACCTGGAGGGAGTCGGGGTTCAGGTTAGCGGTGAAGTCCTGCCCCTCTTCCACCTCCGCCGGATTGGGCTTGTTGAAGAGACGGTCGTAGAGGCGCACCTCCGCGTCCTGGGCATGCTGGGCCGAGACCCAGTGGATGGTGCCCCGCACCTTGCGGCCATCCGGCGCGTAGCCGCCTCGGGTCTCAGGATCGTAGGTGCAGCGCAGCTCCACCACTTCCCCCGTCTCCGGGTCCTTGATCACATCCACACACTTGATGAAGTAGGCGTAGCGCAGGCGCACTTCCCGCCCAGGGGCCAGGCGGAAGTACTTGCGAGGCGGGTCCTCCCGGAAGTCGTCCCGTTCGATGTAGAGCACCCGGGAAAAGGGAACCTGCCGGGTGCCCATGCTCTCATCTTCCGGGTTGTTGATGGCCTCCATCATCTCCACCTGCCCCTCCGGGTAGTTCTCGATGACCACCTTCAGGGGCTCCAGGACCCCCATGACCCGGGGGGCCCGCTTGTTCAGATCCTGGCGGATGCAGTACTCCAACAGGGCCACGTCCACCACGCTGTTGGTCTTGGCCACGCCGATGCGGTTGCAGAAGTCCCGGATGGCCTGGGGCGTGTAGCCCCGCCGCCGCATCCCCGAGAGGGTGGGCATGCGGGGATCGTCCCAGCCGCTCACGTACCCTTCCTGGACCAGGCGGATGAGCTTGCGCTTGCTCAGGATGGTGTAGGTGAGGTTGAGCCGGGCAAACTCGATCTGCTGGGAGCGATAGACGCCCAGCTGCTCCTGGAACCAGTCGTAGAGGGGCCGGTGATCCTCGAACTCCAGGGTGCAGAGGGAGTGGGTGATGCGCTCGATGGAGTCGGAAAGGCTGTGGGCGAAGTCGTACATGGGGTAGATGCACCAGGCGTCCCCCGTGCGGTGGTGGGTGGCGTGGAGGATGCGGTAGATGACCGGGTCCCGCATGTTCAGATTGCCCGACGCCATGTCGATCTTGGCCCGCAGGGTGCGGGAGCCGTCCGGGAACTCCCCGGCCCGCATGCGCTGGAACAGGTCCAGGTTCTCCTCCACGGATCGGTTCCGGTAGGGGCTCTCCCGGCCCGGCTCGGTCAAGGTGCCCCGGTACTCCCGGATCTGCTCCGGCGTCAGGTCGCAGACGTAGGCCTTGCCCAGCTTGATGAGCTGCACCGCGTACTGGTAGAGCTGCTCGAAGTAGTCCGAGGCATAGAACTCCCGCTCCCCCCAGTCGTAGCCCAGCCAGCGCACGTCTCGCTTGATGGCCTCCACGTACTCCGCCTCCTCCTTCACCGGGTTGGTGTCGTCGAAGCGCAGATTGCAGAGGCCGCCGAACTCCTCCGCCACGCCGAAGTTCAGGCAGATGGACTTGGCGTGGCCGATGTGGAGGTAGCCGTTGGGCTCCGGCGGGAAGCGGGTGTGGACCCTCCCCCCGTATTTGCCGGTGCGCAGGTCTTCCCGGATGATCTCCCGGATGAAGTCGGTGGATTCCGTCTCGGGTGTGTTCCTGGTCATGTCAACGGACATGGCGATGTGTCCTCGTTCCCTTTTTTTGAAGAGTTCCCGTCTTTGGAGATAGATGGTGAGAGCGGCCGCCGGTGTTGCGGACTACCCGTAATGATAACACGGTCCGGGGAGAGGGGAAAAGAAAAACGGCCCCGCTGCTGCTGGGGCCGTTTCGGTGATGGGCGAAGGATGCGCCAAGGAGAGCATCAAGGATACCGGAGGGCGTTGAAGTTGCTGTCCACGAAGCTCTTGAAGACGTTGTAGAGCTCGGTCTTGGAGCCGTCCGGCCGGTAGATGACCGCGTTCTGGTTGGGGCCGAAGCTGGAAGCCGGGGAGTCCAGGCTGTACCAGGCCCAGCGCTGCACCAGGCGACACTCGTCCGAGGGCAGGCCGATGCTGCAGTCCTTGGTGTTCAGGAAGTAGTCGAAGGTGCTCTGCATGAACTGCTTGGTCACCGGCAAGGCGCCGATGCCATCGTGGAAGTAGAGGACGCCGTACTCCGAGACGATCAAGGGCTTGTTCTGCTGCCCTTTGTCCTTCATCCACTGGCGGAAACGCCGGATCTGCTCGTTGAAAATGTTCATGTCCACGTGGGTCCAGTCCGTGGAATAGGTGACCCCCACCTGAGGGTTGCCCGGCAGCCCCGGCGGGATGCTGGCGCCGAAGTCGTTCAGGTACTCCTTCATGATGAAGTTGTGCACGTTCCAGACGTCCACGGGCATGGTGGCGCCGTACTTGCTCTGGTAGCTGTTCCAGACGATGTCCAGGTACTCAAGGCGCAACGGAGTGGGCTGGATCACCCCGCCGATGGCCACCTGGGCCGTGGGGTCCGCCCCCTTGATCAGGTTGTAGAGCTCGTGGTAGGCCTCCGCGTAGACCTCTGGCAGCATCTCGTCCTGGCCGATGCTCGCCGTGCCGGGCACGCAGGTCCAAGGGAAGGACTGCCAGGCCAGGCACCAGTCCCGGCGATCCATCTCGTTGCCGATCAGCCAGAGGGAGCCCGGGTTGGCCTGGGCCGCGGCCACGATGGTGCTGCGGCTGGGGGAGACCCGGTAGTCGTAGGGCACCGCGTAAGGGCAGTTCACCCGGTCCGCGTTGTAGTTATCGCCGCAGGCCAGCTTCTGGTGCACCCGAACCATCTGCACGTACTCCGTCCCTGGAGGGGCCTGGGGCTGGGTGCGGGCAGCCCAGTCCACGAACCAGCCAGCCCGCAGGTCGTTGATGCCATCGTAGCGGGTGATGGGGTAGGTGGTGGCGCCGTAGGCCACCCGGTCCGCGACCGGAGGCGGAGGCGTCGGCGTGGGGGGCTTCTGGTAGCTGATCAGGGGCAGGAAGATGGTCGCGTCGCCTGTCAGCGGCCCGGGATCGTCACCGGCGAACATGCTGCCAGGGAGCAACAGGGCTACGACAACAAGAACAAAGGCGGCGATGGGGAGTGCGGACCGGAAAAGGCGGGAGATCCCCGCGGGCTTCCGCTGGCTGAATCGATTCATGCTGGATCTTTCCTCCTGGAAAACATAGTGCTGCGCAAATGCGCTGGCAAAAATACGTTGGGAAATGCAAGCAGTACATGGACACCCAAGACAGTTCCCTATCTGCCCATGATACCCGAAAACTGTAAGCAGAAAATAGGGTGACATGCCCAGGGAGCCCAAGAATTGCCCGCTCGATTTTGTGGGCCAAAGCCCAGATGGAAACAGCCCCAGGATAGCCCACAGAATTTCCCCGAACATGCCGTTTGCCCAACGATTTTCTACTTTTTCCTATATTCTTTTCCTACGTTCCACCTCGTTCTCCCCCGCCTGAACCTGACCAAGGTCTGCCCTCCGGACGGTCGGTTGGCCTCTAGCCCTCGGGTACTACCTCTGCTTCAATGGAGTGCAGGTCTGACGGTTTCCGCCAGGCCGCGACTTCCAACCTGCCACTCACAGGACCTGTAGAGCCAGCCCCATGGAACCATCCACCCCTGTCCGCCTGGTGATCCTGGACAGCGACCGGGAACGCAGGGCGCAGGTGATCGCCTCCCTGGCCCACTGTCCGGACATCCAGTTGGTCGGCCAGGCCGCCCGCCTGGCCGAAGCCCAGGAGCTGATCCAGCGTCTCCAGCCGAACGCGCTGCTGATCCACATCCAGCTGCTGGACGCACACGGACTGGAGGCCGCCGCTCAACTCCGGACCGCCCACCCGAACCTGCGCTGCCTTGCGCTGGGGGACGACTCCGCCCCGGACTGGGTGGGCCGCACCATCCAGTCCGGCAGCCACGGCTACGTCACCCTGGAAGATCCCCCGGCCATCCTCTGCCAGGCCATCCGCACGGTGGCCCAGGGCGGCATCTACGTGGCTCCCCGGGCCGCGGGCCGCTATCTCCGCCACCGGCTCCTGGGCGTCCCCTGACCCTCACCAGCGGTCCAGCCAGAGCCGCCAGAGCTGACCTCGCAGCCGCCGCCAGTGGTGACGGGCCCGACTCAAGGCCTCCGCCCGCCGGCCCGCCGGCGCGTACCGGGCCTGGATCACCGCCTGGCTGATGGCCTGCACCCCCTGAACCACCGAGCTCAGGCGCTCCCGCCGCCTCTCGAAGCGCCGATCCAGGTGCCGCTCCAGCCCGGTGGCGTACTCCAGCTCCGTCTCGTCCGGACGGGCTGGCCGGCCCAGACGTCGCCCCCAGCGCACCAGAGCCTGCCAGGGATCCTCCCGTCGGGCCAACCAGAGCCCGCTCATCCACCAGAACAGCCAGACCAGCCCCAGGATGGGCAGCAGCCAGAAGAGCATCTGCCCGTTCCACTGCCAGGTGAAGCCCGAGGCCCCTTCCTCGGCCGTCGGCAGCTCCGCCTGGGGAAGGGGAGCCGCCTGCTCGGGCGCCCAGCGGGGCAGGACCGGCCGCCCAGCCGTGGGCTCGAAGGGGATCCAGCCCACCTCCGGGAAGTAGACCTCCGGCCAGGAGTGGGCCTCCGCCTCGCTGATCACCCACTCCCGGGCCTCGGAATCCCACTGCCCCACGGCGTAGCCCGTGGCGAACCGGGTGGGCAGGCCGTTCAGCCGGGCCAGGACCACGAAGGCCGTGCTGTAGTAGTCACAGTAGCCCCGCTGCAGGTCGAAGAGGAAGTAGTCCGTCACATCCACATCCCGGGGCGGCAGCGGAACGTTCAGGTCGTACTCGTACCCCCGCAGGTAGGCCTCGATGGCCTGGGCCTTGGCGAAGGGCGAGGAGAGCCCTGCCGTCAGGGAGCGCGCCAGCTCCCGGGTGCGTTCGGTGACGGTGTCCGGCAGCTGCAGGTGACGGGCCATCTCCGGCGGGAGATCCTCACCCCAGGCCGGCAGCCGGGCCAGGAAGGCCTCATCCACCCCCGGCGCCGCAGAGACCAGGGCGTAGCTCTTCACCGGCGCCCACAGGGCCACCAGATCGTCCGGGCCCCGCAGCTCCGCCCGCACGGACACATCCGCCTCCAGGGGCTCCCCCGCACCGTAGAGGATGCTGGAGCGGAAGGCCAGGCGCACGCTCTGGAGCAGCCGAGCCCGTCCCGTGGTGGATCCCAGGGGCCAGGGCTGGTTGGCTCGCAGCTCCAGCCGGTCCAGATCCGCAGGGTTGCTCCAGCCCTGGCCGTCGTACTCCGAGAGGGTGGCGCCCCGCATGTAGAAGCCCGGCGGCGGATCCCCGGGCAGGCTGCTGCGCACCCACATGACCTGGACCTCCCCCAGCTCCGGCCCAGAGCCCAGGAGGAAGCTGTTGGGCAGCCCGCTCATCACCCCGCCCCCACGCCCCCGAGGAGAGCGCTCCAGCTCCGGGAAGAGGCGTTCACCCAGCTGCTCCGTGCGCTGGTAGTAGGGCGCCAGGGCCTGGTAGGCTCGCCGGGTGAGCGCGGGCAGGGAGACGTTGGGAGCGACCCCGGCCAGGCCCAGGAGCAACAGGCCCGCGCCGGCCACGGCCAGGAGCCGGTCCTGGAGAAGGGCCGGGTTGTAGTCCACCCCCTGGGCCTGCCAGCGCTGGAGCATGGCCTGCCCATCCAGCCAGGCGTGGACGAAGATCGCCAGCCCCAGGGCCACCAGCAGCAGCGCCCGCTCCTGGGAGCCGTAGTAGAGGAGCAGGCTCAGGAGCCAGAGGCTGGGCAGAGCCAGGGCCAGGCCGTTGCGGAAGCCCAGGGCCAGCCCCGCGGTCAAGGCCCCGGCCAGCCAAAGGAGCAGCCCTATCCAGAGGAGGAAGACCAGGTTGTCCTGGGCCGCGCCCCCGGCCTGCACCCCCTGCCACCACCAGATCACCCGCTGGGCCAGGCCCAGGAGACGTTCGGCCAGGGCTTGGCCCAGGGGCTCCCAGGCGTCCTGGCGCATCGCCTGCCAGAGCCGGAGCGGACCGGGCAGCCAGCCCAGCAGGGCTTCCGTCACTGCCACCAGGCCAGCCAAGGCCATCCCGCTGGACCAGAGCAGCCTGCCCAGCAGCCGCCAGGACCGGGAGCGCCTCAGCAGGGGGCGCAGCAGCCCATGGAGCAGCCAGCCCACGGCCACGCCCAGGGGGCCGAGCCAGAGCAGGTTCACCCCCATGCGGCGCAAGTTCACCCAGCTTGCCTGCTCCACGGCCAGGGCCGGCAACAGGGCCAGGAGAATGCCGCAGATCAGGGCGATCCACCCCAGCTCCGGCCGCAGCCGCCGGATCAGCCAGCCCGCCAGCCGCACTGCCCAGTGTTTGCCCTCCGCGCGGATTTCCGCTCCCGGCCCGGCCATCAGCCCACCTCCTCTTCCACCTCGTAGGCCACCACCCCACCCATGGGCGTGGTGCGCAGGACCGTGCGCCGCCGCCGGTAGGTGAGGGCCGGCTGCAGGGGCGTTCCAGCCTGGAGGAAGCGGGCCGGGATCCCCTGCTGGGCCAGGAGAGCCTGCAGGGCGAAGGCAGGGGAGCCCAGCCCATCCGCCCCCTCCTCGGCCGGGGTGACCAGGAGGACGCTGCTGGCCAGGCCGGTCCGCTGCAGGTGGACCAGCTCCGAGATCCAGGCCCAGGCCCGGTCCTCCTGAGCCTCGGCCACCGGCGTGATGACCGCCACGGTGCGCCCCCGGCCGAAGACCTCCCGGCCGCTGCGCAGGAGGCGATCCAGGGGGAGATCCCCGGGCTGGAGGGGAGCCAGCGCGGCCAGGATCTGCCAGAGCTGGGCCTTGCCCGGCTGGGGCGGCAGCAGGATCATGCCCGACGCGTCCCCCGAGGCCGGGGCCCCGTTCCCCGGGTCGGCTTCCAGGCTCCCCGCGGCCATCAGGCCCACGGCCCGGCGTTGCCCCCCGCCCAGGAGCTCCGCGGCCAGGCTGGCCGCCAGGACGATGCTGGTCTCCAGGGTGCTGGCCTCCCCCTCCCCCTGGTGCAGGGAGCGCTCCAGGTCCAGGACGATCCAGAGGTCGCCGCTGGGCTCCAGCTCCAGCTCCGTCACCGTGAGCGCGCCCCGGTGGGCCGTGCTGGGCCAGTGGACAAAGCGCAGGCTGTCCCCAGGCAGGTAGTCCCGCACGCTGGCGGAACGCAGGGAGCCGGTCAGGGGACGGCGGCGGCGATCCTGGCCGGTGGCCAGGCCCCGGGGCAGCTCCAGGGCGGGCAGATGGGCCACCCGGGGATAGACCAGCAGGCTCTCGGAGCGGGGATCCTCCAGGGTGAGGCGGAAGAGGCCGAAGGGGTCCCCGGTGTGGAGGCTGTGGGGCCCCAGGCGGAAGACGCCTCGGTGTCGGCAGAGGGCCTGGGAGCGCCAGCGGTACTCGCTCTGGCCGCCGCAGCCCACCACCACGTCCGGCCGGTAGCCGGGCAGGAAGGAGTGGTCCCGGAACTCGGCCCAGAGGAGGGGGACGGGGCTGGCGTTGCGCAGCGTGAACTCCTCCTCCAGGGCATCCCCGGCCACCAGCATCACCCCCTGGCGGCGCCGCTCCAGGGAGACGGCCCGGGCCAGGCTGCGCACCCAGGCGTAGCCCAGGCCGTAGAAGCCCAGCAGCCCCACCAGCAGGCTGGTCCACACCGGGCTGGGATCCGTCAGCTGCAGGAAGAGGAGCAGGGGCAGGAAGAGCAGGGGCCATCCCCCGCGGAGAGCGATGCGGGCGTGGGCCGGCAGGCCGGCGTTCCAGAGCCGCTCTGGGGCCAGCGCCCCGGGGATCCGGGCAAGGATCCAGGCCCGGAACCGGGTTGGAGCGCCCGGATCGGCCGGCTCCGCGCGGGGGTGATGGCGCTCCTGGGGAGGGGAAAATCGGATTTGGCTTTTCATGGAAGAATATGCCAGAATGTGGTCAACTCGCACGGGCAGTCGCCTGCCTGGAATTGTAACACAGCCCCCGCCTGGCCCAACTGGAAGCCGCCATCCAATGGAATTTCTCTGGCAAGCCATCGCCGTCATCGCCGTGCTCGGCCTCTCCCTGCTCCTGCTCTTCGCCATCCTGGAGCCCGGCCCTCTGCAGAAGCGCCGCTCTTTCGGAAAGCCTCGCACCCCGGGGAAGTCGGAGGAGTCCGCCGAAACGCCACTCTCCGAAACGCCACCGGAAGAGCCCGCGAAAGCACTCACAGAGCAGCCGCCACCCGAGGACAGGCTGTGAGCGACGTCACCTTCACCGCCACGGTCCAGGAACGCGTTCCGGGCCCCTTCACCGGGCTGGCCCTGGCCCTACCCCCTGGCCTGTTGACCCCGGAGCAGGCCCCGGGGCGCTACGTCCTGGCCCGCTGCGGGGCCCAGTCCCGGGAGGAGCGGGCCGAGGAGTGGAGCATCTACCTGCGTCGCCCTCTCTTCGTGGCCGGCCAGGGCCGCCTGGCCCACCGCATGGACCCGCCCCGAGAGGTCTGGCACTTTCTGCTCCCCACCCCGGCCGAAGGGATCCCAACGGATCCTGGCATGGCCTGGCTGGCCCGACGCCAGCCCGGGGAGCCGGTGAACCTGCTGGGCCCCTTCGGCAACGGCTTCCGCCTGCACCCTCACAGCCGCAACCTGCTCTTGCTGGCGGATCGGACCCGAGGCCCCGACTGGCTGGCCCTGCTCATGCCGGCGGTGCACCCCATGCTGGACCGGGGCGGGCGGGTGACCCTCCTCCTGAACGGGGCCGGGCCCCTGCCACCGGCGCTGGTGCGCTCCTTGCCCCTGCCCGTGGAGATCCAGACCGCGCGCTCCCGGTCCGAGTGGCGGGCCCTGCTGGAAAGCACCCTGGCCTGGGCGGATCAGGTGATGGCCGGCCTGCCCCGAGAGGACTACCTGGAGCTGGCCCAGGCCGTGCGCCAGGTGCGTTTCCGCCTGGAGGAAGGCTTCGTCCAGGTGCTGGTCCAGGCGGACCTGGTCTGCGGGACGGGCGCCTGCCTGGCCTGTGTGGTCCCCCTGCCCGGCGGCGGCCTGACCCGGGCCTGCGTCCACGGGCCGGTGTTCGACCTGACGCGACTGGTGGGATGAGACGGGGACCAGGAGAAGAGGGATTGGAGACCGAGCCCCAGGGAGCGGGAGAGAGAGCCATGGAGGGTGAAGCCGACGGCCGGTCCGACATCGACATGCGCCAGGCCTGGAACCGCAACGCGGCCAGCTACCAGGAGCGCTATCCCATCCCCACGGAGACGGCCCACTACGGCCCCTGGGCGCCCACGGAGAACGAACTGCGCCTGCTGGGGGACGTGCGGGGCAAGCGCATCCTGGAGGTGGGCTGCGGCGGCGGCCAGTGCAGCATCGCCTTCGCCAAGCAGGGGGCCACCGTGGCCGGGATCGACCTGAGCGACGAGCAGATCGCCTTCGCCCGTCGCCTGGCCGCCCAGGAAGGGGTCTCCGTGGCCTTCCATCAGGGCCGCGCGGAGGAGCTCACCCCCTTCCAGGACCAGGCCTGGGACGTGGTCTTCAGCGCCTACGTCTTCCACTACGTGGCGGACATGCCCCGCTGCCTGGCCGAGTGCCATCGGGTCCTGCGGCCAGGGGGCCTGCTGGTCTTCAGCCTGGACCACCCCATGCGCAGCTGCTTCTGGGATGCGGAGACCCAGGAGGAGAGCTTCTACCCGGTGCGCAGCTACTTCCAGGAGGGGCCCATGGTCTGGCCCTTCGGGGAGACGGGCATCCCCATGCGCTCCTTCCACCGCACCACCGCCACCTGGATCGACCTGCTCCACCAGGCCGGCTTCCAGCTGCAGCGCCTCCTGGAACCGGCCCCGCCCCCGGACCTGTCCCAGGACCCCTGGGCCGATGACTACGCGCAGGAGATCGCCACCAAGATCCCCCAGACGGTCATCTTCGTGGCCAGGAAAGTCTCGCCGACAGAGGGAGCCACCCGCGATTCGGCCCAGCAGACCGAGGAGAGCGCGCCGTGACCCTGCCCCCCTTCCGCCTGCCCACCCGAGTCCCCATCCAGGAGATCCGGGTGGAGAACCCCCGCACCCGCACCTTCGTCCTGGACGCCTGCCTGGAGGCGGAGCCTGGCCAGTTCGTCATGGCCTGGCTACCCCGCTTCGACGAGAAGCCCTTCTCCCTGGTCAGCCCTGCCCCGGTGACCCTGATGGTGGCCGCGGTGGGGCCCTTCACCCGCCTACTACACGAAAAAGCTGTGGGCGAATCCCTCTGGATCCGGGGGCCCTTCGGCCGAGGATTTCGCGTGCCGGAAGAGCAACGTCGGCTGGCCCTGGTGGGGGGCGGCTACGGAGTGGCGCCTCTGCTCTGGCTGGCCCGCAGCCTCCAGGGCCGGGCCCAGGAGGTGACGGTCCTGCTGGGGGCGCGCACTGCCCAGGATCTCCTCTACACCCGGGCCTTCCAGGCCCTGACCCAGGAGACAGGCCCCACTCGCTTCCGTCTGCTGCTGACCACCGAGGACGGCAGCGCCGGCCAGCCCGGCCTGGTCACCGGGGCCCTGGAGCCCCTCCTGGCCCGGAGGGAGGTGGAGGCCATCTACGCCTGCGGGCCCCACGGCATGCTGGAGGCCCTGGCCCGCCTGGCCCGGCAGCACCGGGTCCCGGCCCAGCTGAGCTGGGAAGCCTACATGCGCTGCGCCCTGGGTCTCTGCGGCTCCTGCGAGCATCAGGGGGCCCTCCTCTGCCTGGACGGGCCGGTGCTGGAAGTGGCGGGGAGAACCTGAGAGGCGAGACCGGGCTGGTCCTTTGGCCGGCAGCCGGTAGATCCATGGCAAGAGGTGTGGGCCTCGCCCGCTCCCTGCTGTCCAACTCCATCCAACAGGAGACAGAAACTGTGTCGCGTACGGGAAAAATCCTTGTAGGGATAGTTCTGGCCTTGGGGGCCGTGGTCGTCCTGGCCCTGGCTGGGGCCTACTTTCTGGTGGGTCGCTCCGGCCTGCCCCAGGTGACGGGGGAGCTGAGCCTGCCCGGGCTCCAGGCCCCGGTGACCATCCACCGGGACGGGGCTGGCATCCCCCACATCCTGGCCGAGAACGAACACGATCTCTTCTTCGCCCAGGGCTTTGTCCACGCCCAGGACCGGCTCTGGTCCATGGAATCGGCTCGGCGGGCAGCCCACGGCCGGCTGAGCGAGGTCATCGGGGAGCGGGGGCTGAAGAACGACCGCTTCATGCGTACCCTGGGGCTGACCCAGGCCGCCCAGGCCGATTGGGGGGTCCTGGACGCCCGCAGCCAGGCCGTCCTCCAGGCCTACGCGGACGGGGTGAACGCCTACCTGGCCCAGGCCGGCAGCCGCCTGCCCCCGGAGTTCAAGATCCTGGGCATCACCCCGGAGCCCTGGCAGCCGGTGGACAGCCTGGCCTTCGGCAAGCTCCTGGGCTGGGGGCTGAGCAACAACTACAAGCACGAGCTGATCCTGGCCCAGCTGGCTCCCCGCCTCCCCTGGGAGCAGCTGCTGCAGATCCTGCCCGAGTACCCGGGCCCGGACGTGATCCCCGACGCCCAGCAGGCCCTGGGCCTGGGCCGCACGGCAGAGGCCCTCCTGGACTTCCAGACCGCCTGGGAGAGCACCCTGTCCCTGGCTCGACCGGACCAGGGGAGCAACGCCTGGGTGGCCGGGGGCAGCCGCACCGCCTCGGGCCTGCCTCTCCTGGCCAACGACCCCCACCAGGCCCTGAGCATGCCCAGCCTCTGGTACGAGGTGGGGCTCCACAGCCAGGACGGCGTCTACCGGGTGGTGGGCGGCTCCCTGCCCGGCATCCCCGGGGTGGAGATCGGCCACAACGCCCGCATCGCCTGGGGGGTGACCAACGCCCGGCCCGATGTCCAGGACCTCTTCCTGGAGATCCTGGACCCGGAGGGGGCCCGCTACCGCTTCCAAGGAGAATGGCGGGAGCTCCGCCTACGCCAGGAGGTGATCCAGGTGAAGGGGAGCGAGCCGGTGACCCTCACCGTGCGCAGCACCCACCACGGGCCTTTGGTCTCGGACGTGCTGGAGGAGTCGGAGGAGGCCTTGGCCCTGCGCTGGACGGGCCTGGATCCTCGGCCCCTGCTCCAGGCCATCCTGGAGCTGAACCGGGCGGGCAACTGGGAGGAGTTCCGGGCGGCCCTGGCCAGGTGGGAGCTGCCAGGCATGAACTTCGTCTACGCGGACGTGGAGGGGAACATCGGCTACCAGATGACCGGCGCGGTGCCCATCCGGGCCGGCAACGACCGCCTGGGCCTGACGCCCGTCCCTGGGGAAGAGGGGGCCTACGAGTGGACCGGCTTCATCCCCTGGGACGAGATGCCCCATGCCCTCAACCCGGCTGGGGATTTCTTCGCCAGCGCCAACAACCGCCCCGTGGGGCCCGACTACCCCTACTTTCTCTCCCGCTACTTCCAGCCTCCGTACCGGGCCGTCCGCATCAGCCAGCGCCTGCGCCAAGGAGAGAACCTGACCCCGGAGGATTTCCAGACCTTGCACGGGGACCGGTTCAGCGCCATCAACCTGGAGGTGGCCCAGGCCCTGGTCGCGGAGGCCCAGGCCCAGGACGAGCGCCAGCAGGCCGCTCTGGAGCTGCTGGCCTCCTGGGACGGCTTCATGGAAGCGGAGAGCGGCGGCGCGGCCCTGAGCGAGGCGGCCCTGCGCCAGATCATCCGCCTGACCCTGGCCCCGTCCCTGGGGGAGGAGGGCGCGGCCCAGTACTTGACCCTGGCCGCCTACCCCTACATGTACCTGCAGAACATCCTGGATGATCCGGCCAGCCCCTGGTGGCAGGGAGACCGAAGCGGCCTCCTGAGCCAGGCCCTGGCCGCAGCCGTGGCGGAGGTCCAAGCCCAGCTAGGGGGCGAACCGGCCAGCTGGACCTGGGCGGGGCTGCACAGCATGACCTTCGCCCACCCGCTGGGCAGCGTGGCTCCCCTGCGTCCCATCTTCAACCGGGGTCCCTTCCCGGCTGGGGGCAACTGGAACACCATCAACAGCGGGGCCTACTACCCGGAAAAGCCCTACGCCATGGGGCTGGGGCCGGCCTACCGCATCATCAGCGACCCGGCAGACTGGGACGCCAGCCGCTCCATCCTGCCCACCGGCCAGTCCGGCCATCCCTTCAGCCCCCACTACGACGACCAGATTGCTCCCTGGCTGGCCGTGAAGTACCATCCCCTGCCCTTCAGCCTGGAGGCCGTCCAGGCTGCAGCCCAGGAGACGCTGGTGCTGAAGCCGAGGTAGAAGAAGTTGGGGATTGGAGACTGGAGATTGGAGAGACGTAGCCCGGCCCCGCCCGGCCATCGCGGGAGCCTGGCAGCCTTGCCCCACCCCGTTTTCCACGCCCTGTGCACCCGCTAGGGGACCGCTATGCGCCGCCCAACCAAAGCCCTCATCTTCGCCGGACTGGCCCTGTTCGCAGGCATACTCCTCTGGGCCGGGAGCCCGGCCACCGCGTCCCTCCCCGCCCCGGAGGCCACGCCCCGCCCCGGGACCGGAGAAGCCCGGCCCCAGGGCGCGGTGGTGCGCGTCCCCTTCCAGGACGAGGCGGAGCTGGCCTGGCTGGCCACCTGGTTGGACGTGTGGGAGGTGCATCGGCGGGAGGGCTTCCTGGTGGCCTGGGTGACGGCCCCGGAGCGGCGGCTCCTGGAAGCTCGAGGCTACCCGGTGACGGTGGATCCCCAGGCCACGGCCCAGGTGAACCAGCCCTTCCTGCGGGCCGCAGGCCAGGAGGGGGGCATCCCCGGCTATGCCTGCTACCGCACGGTGGAGGAGACCTACGCGGACCTGGCCGGGCTGGCCCAGGCCCACCCGCAGCTGGCCCGTTGGGTGGACTGGGGGGACAGCTACGACAAGGTGACGCCTGGCGGCCCGGAAGGCTACGATCTCCAGGCCCTGGAGCTGACCAACGCGGACACGGAGCATCTGGACAAGGGCATCCTCCTGGTGCTGGCCGCCACCCACGCCCGGGAGCTGGCCACCGCGGAGCTGGCCACCCGCTTTGCGGAGCTGCTGGTCCAGGGCTATGGCCAGGACCCGGAGATCACCGCCCTGCTGGACTTCAACCGGGTGGTCATCGCGCCCTTCGGCAACCCGGACGGGCGCAAGTGGGCGGAGGCCGGCCACCTCTGGCGCAAGAACACGGACAACCCGGCTGCCTGCGCCTTCCCCAACTACGGCGTGGACCTGAACCGCAACGCGGCGTTCCTCTGGGACGTCTGCAGCAGCGGCTGCTCTTCCGGGGATCCGTGCAGCATCGTCTATCGAGGCCCTTCGCCCGCCTCGGAGCCGGAGACCCAGGCCTTCCAGAGCTACGTCCGCCAGCTCTTCCCGGACCAGAAGGGCCCGGCCCTGGGGGATCCGGCCCTGCCCACCACCAACGGCATCTTCATCTCCCTGCACAGCTACGGGCGGCTGGTCATCTACCCCTGGGACTGGACCGGCTCTCCCGCGCCCAACCGGGACGCCCTGCGCACCCTGGGGCGCAAGCTCGGCTTCTTCAACCGTTACGAGGCCTGCAACACCTCCAACTGCCTCTACGCCATCGACGGCAGCCAGACCGATTTCGCCTACGGGGAGCTGGGGGTGGCCGCCTACACCTTCGAAGTGGGAACCACCTTCTTCCAGGGCTGCGACTACTTCGAGGAGACTCTCCTGCAGCCCAACCTGGAGGCCCTGCTCTTCGCCGGCAAGGTGGCCCGCCGGCCCTACCAGCTCCCGGCCGGGCCGGAGGTGGTGGACGTGCGCCTGACGCCCTCCCGGATCACCCCAGGCATGCCCGTGCGGATCCAGGCCCTGGCGGACGACACCCGCTTCTTCGGCAGCGGCTACTACGGCATCGAGCCCACCCAGACGGTCCAGGCCGCCCGCTTCAGCCTGGACGGCCCGGCGTGGCTGGGCATCCCCACCACGCCGCTGACCCCGGAGGACGGCGCTTTCGACCAGGAACAGGAGGCCATCAGCGGCTGGCTGGACACCACAGGCTGGACGCCAGGACGGCACACCCTCTTCCTCCAGGCCCAGGACGTGGACGGCAACTGGGGACCGCCCACGGCTGTCTTCCTCTGGGTGGTCTCGGACGATGGGATGGCCCTGGAGATCGCCCCGCACCGGGCCCTTTCCGGGACGCCCGGCGCCAGCCTGCCCTTCACCGTGACGGTGACCAACCGCACCGCCCTCACCGACACCTACCGCCTGCAGGTGGAGCGCAGCGACTGGCCGCTGAGCCCGGGCAGTGGGCCCTGGTCCGCGGGGCCGGGCCAGGCGGCGGCCATCCCCCTGCAGGTGAGCGTGCCTGTCACCGCCAGCGGGGCCAGCGTGGGCGTATCCGTGCTGGCGGTGGAGTCCACGGAGGAGCCGGCCCGGGTGGGCTTCGTCACCGTCCGGGTGCTGGTGGAAGGCGACGCCGGCGAAACAGGGCAAGGAACCCAACGCCTCTTCCTGCCGTTGATAGGAAAGTGAGTTGACTGGAAAATGGGCGGCCTTGCAGGGAAGCCAGAGCGGGACGCCTGTTCTTCCGCCGGAGCAGCGGGGAGCAACCTTTCCCGACCGTCAGGGGCGCACCTGAAAATTTTTTCGTGTTGCGCCTTCACGGACGGCGTGCTAAAATCATGAAAACGTTGCCAAAAATGTGGCCACCCCCCTGATCGCTGCCCACTCTGCTCTCCTCGGCTGCTCTGGCTATTCCCTTCGAGAACATCCCAACTCCCCCGCTCTTCCGTGAGCCCCCGCTAGCTAGACGGCGCTCTTCACCCGCGCCGGCGCCTCTCCGTGCCCAATCCCATCCTATTTTCCCGGTTCACCCGCCTGTTCCACCACGAAAGGAGCGACTCTATGGATCCGAACCTGCAGAATCGGAAGCAGCGCGAAGCGCCTGGGGGCGAAAGGAGGCGCGTCAGCCGGCGCCGTTTCCTCAAGCTGACGGCAGGCGCCAGTGTGGGGCTGGCCTTGGCCGCCTGCGCCCCACCCCCAGCGCCCTCGGCAGCGCCTGGCGGTGGGGAAGCCCAGCCCGCCCAGGCTCCCAAGAGCATCCACATGCTCCAGTGGTCCAGCTTCATCGCGGCCATGGACGAGCTGCTGATCCAGCAGGCCAGCCAGTGGGGCGCGGAGAACGGCGTGGAGGTCAACATCGAGCGCATCGCGGTGAACGACATCCCCGCCCGGCTGGCCTCGGCGGTCCAGGCCCAATCCGGCCCGGACATCATCCAGATGTGGGACAACTGGGCCTGGCTCTACGAGGACAACCTGGTGGACGTCTCCCCGGAGGCCAGCGCGCTGGAGTCGGAGCAGGGTGGCTTCTACGATGACATGAAGGCCTACTGCAACGTCAACGGCGCCTGGCGGGCCATCCCCTATGCCTTCGTGCCCAACGCCTTCCCCTATCGCACGGACTACTTCCAGGCGGGGCTCGGCCACACCAACTGGCCGGACACCACGGAGGAGTTCATCCAGGCCGGGGCTGGGCTGATCGACGCGGGGCAGCCCGGGTTCGGCATCGCCTTCGGCCACTCCTTCGGGGACCCGCCCTCCTTCTGGTATCCCTGGCTCTGGAGCCACGGCGGCCACGAGGTCAACGAGGACGCCACCGAGGTCACCCTGAACTCACCGGAGACGGTGGCCGCGGTGGAGAGCGCGGTGCGGCTCTTCAACGAGGGCTTCGTGCCGGGCACTCTCTCCTGGGACGATTCCAGCAACAACCGGGCCTACCTGGCCGGTCAGGTCTCCTCCACCATCAACGGGGCCAGCATCTACTTCGTGGCCAAGCGAGACTTCCCGGACATCGCGGAGGTGACCAACCACGGCCTCCATCTGGCCGGGCCGGCGGGGCGCTACAGCTACCAGTTCAACTGGAGCAACGGCGTCATGGCCTACTCCAACGCTGCGGAGCCGGCCAAGGAGTTCCTGAGCTGGATCATGCAGCCTGAGCAGTACGGCCCCTGGCTGGAGGCCGGCGAGGGCTACGACGTGGGGGTGCTCCACGCCTACGACGACCACCCGGTCTGGAAGAAGGATCCCAAGATCCTGGCCTACCGGGATGCGGTGGTCCAGGGCACCGGACGCTGGCCAGGCTGGCCCGGGCCGCCCATCGCCTCCGCGGCTCGAGTCCGCAACGACTACATCATCGTGGATCTCTTCGCCAAGGCCTGCTCCGGGGAGTTCACGCCCGAGCAGGCGGCGGAGTGGGCAGCCGGTCAGGTGGCCCGCCGCTACGGTCTCTAGCAACCCCATGCCCGGGGTGGGGCAGGGCTTCCCCGCCCCGGGCTTCCTGACCCCGAAAGCGAGGCCCCGCCGTGAGGACATCCCAGGCAGAGCAGGTGGCCGCCGCCACAGCCGCCGCCCAGACGCGTCGACGCACCCTGCGGGACTACCTGGAAGAGGAGTACGTGCTGGGCTATCTCTTCCTGCTGCCAGCCGCCCTCCTCATCCTGACCTTCGTGGCCTATCCCTTTGCGTTCGGCATCTGGCTCTCCCTCACCGACGCCCGGATCGGCGTGCCGCCCAACTTCATCGGCCTGGGCAATTTCCGGGAGCTGCTCAGCGACAGCATCTTCCACCAGACGGTCCGCAACGCCTTCACCTACACCGGGGTGGCCACGGTCTTTAAGTTCCTGCTGGGCATGGCCATGGCCCTGCTCCTGAACCGGAACTTCCGCTTCAAGCGTTTCGCCCGGGCCGCGGTGCTCCTGCCCTGGATCGTCCCCACGGTGCTGAGCGCGGTGGCCTGGCTGTGGATGTACGACTCCACCTTCAGCGTCTTCAACTGGATGCTGGCCAAGGTGGGCATCCAGGGCCCCATCTGGCTGGGGGATGGCCGCTGGCCCCTCTTCTCCCTGATCGTTGTCAACATCTGGCGGGGAGCGCCCTTCTACGGCATCAACTTCCTGGCCGGCATGCAGACCATCCCCAAGGAGCTGTACGAGGCGGCCCAGATCGACGGGGCGAGCCGGGTGCGCCAGTTCTGGCACATCACCTTGCCCATGCTCCAGCCGGTGATCCTGGTGGTGCTCCTCCTCTCCATCATCCTCACCTTCGCGGACTTCCAGCTGGTCTGGGTGCTGACCCGGGGCGGCCCGGCCAACTCCACCCACCTCTTCGCCACCCTGGCCTATCAAGTGGGGCTGGCCTCGGCCCAGATCGGCGCCGGGGCGGCCATCTCCCTCTTCATGTTCCCGGTGTTGAGCATCATCGTCTTCGTCATCATCTGGGTGCTGCGACGGGAGCAATGACATGAGCAGCTCGGCCATGACCACTTCCACGATGGGCGATTCCTCCAGCGCCCGCTATCGCTACGAGCGGTACGCCTTCCGTCTGATGATCGCCGTGGGCGTCTCCGTGGTGCTGATCTTCGCCCTCTTCCCCTTCTACTGGATGGTCATCACCTCCCTCAAGCCCAACCAGGAGCTCTACAGCGTGACCACGAACCCGCTTCTGGTCCGCAAACCCACGTTGGACCATTTCCTCTACCTCTTCCAGCGCACCCTCTACAGCCGCTGGATGCTCAACAGCGCGCTGGTGGCGGTGGCGGCCACCGCCCTCTCCATGACGGCCGCCACCCTGGCCGGCTACGCCCTGGCCCGCTACCGCTTCCCCGGGGCCAACTTCCTGGGCTGGGCCATCTTCATCACCTACCTGATCCCGCCCACCCTGCTCTTCCTGCCCCTGACCCAGCTGGTCTTCCAGATGGGCCTGGGCAACAAGCTCCTGGGCCTGATCCTGGTCTACCCCACCTTCCTCATCCCCTTCAGCACCTGGCTCCTCATCGGCTACTTTCGCTCCATCCCCGCGGACCTGGAGGAGTGCGCCATGATCGACGGCGCCACCCGCATCCAGGCCTTCCTGCGCATCACCCTGCCCCTGGCCATCCCCGGGCTGCTCTCTGTGGGCATCTTCTCCTTCACCCTCTCCTGGAACGAGTTCCTCTACGCCCTGGCCTTCATCTCGGACCCCGCAGCCAAGACCATCCCCATCGGCGTCACGTCGGAGCTGGTGCGGGGGGATGTCTTCTTCTGGGGGGAGCTCATGGCCGGGGCCCTGCTGGGCTCCATCCCTGTGGCGGTGATCTACTCCTTCTTCGCGGACTATTTCGTGGCCGGGCTGACTGCCGGCGCGGTGAAGGGCTGAACCCCAGGCGCGAACGAATCCCCGGCGGGCGCTATGCCGCGCCAGGGAACGCGCCGGGGAAAGGGATGCGCTCTGCCTTTCGATGGGAAGGGGTGTGTCAGAGGGGGCGAGGCGTCAGCTGGGAGGCCGCGGGCAGGCCGTAGCCCGGCCGGGCCGAGCGCACCCCGTCCAGGATGGCCCGGGCCACCACCTCCGCGGCCACCGCGCCCAGCAGGCTCATCTCCACGGAACGGGGGTTCTCCCCGGTGGCCAGGGCGAAGAGGCAATCTCCGTCGTACATGGTGTGGGCGGGGCGGGTGGCGCGCCCCATGCCGTCGTGCCCCATCTGGGCCAGCTTCTGGCACTGGAGCTTGGTCAGAGCCAGGTTGGTGGCGATGACGCCGATGGTGGTGTTCTCCCGCAGGGGCGGGGGCCGAAAGCGGAAGCGATCCGCCTGGGCCTGGACCACCGCCAGGCTGTCCACCAGCTCCAGGCCGTCCTCCGCTCGCGCCCCGGCCACGATCTGCCCAGCCCAGGGATCCACCACGTCGCCCAGGGAGTTCACCGCCACCAGGGCCGCCACCACGATGTCGCCGGGCAGGCGCACCGCGGCCTGGCCCAGCCCGCCTCGGGTGGCCCGCTCCAGCCCCAGGAGCTTCCCCACCGTGCAGCCCATGCCCACCCCCACACTGCCCCGGCTGGCGTCCTGGACGCTGGCCGCCTGGCAGGCCGCGTAGGCGTCCGCGGCGGTGGGCCGCACCTGGGGATCCCCCACCCCCAGGTCGAAGAGGATGGCCGCCGGCACGATGGGCACCCGGGCCACCGGCGTGGGCCAGCCGTAGTCCCGCTCGTCCAGCCAGCGCATGACCCCATCCGCGGTGGCCAGGCCGAAGGCCGAGCCCCCGCTGAGGGCCACCCCGTGGACCTTGTCCACGTTGCCCAGAGGCTGGAGCAGGTCCGTCTCTCGGGTGCCTGGGGAGGAGCCCCGCACGTCCAGGCTGCCGGTGGCCCCCTGGGGCGTGAGGATCACAGTGCAGCCAGTGCCGGCCACCGGGTCGTCCCAGTGGCCCACCGCGATGCCGGCCACGTCGGTGAGGGCGTTGCGCATGGGGCCTCCTCAGCTGAGGGCCTGGGTCACCTGACGCTTCATGACCCGCATGAGGGCGTGGAGCCCTCGCAGGCGTTGGGGCGAGATGGCCTGGTGCAGGCCCAGGAGCAGGTAGATGTCGTCAGGGGTGGCCAGCACTTCTTCCGGCGTGGCGTTGTTGAGCCCCTGGGCCAGGATGGCCGCGTAGCCCCGCACCGTGGGCGATTCCCGGGGGATGTCGAAGTGGAACTGCACCCGGCCGTCCTTGATCTCGGTGAAGAGGAAGACCGGGGTCATGCATTCGTGGACCTGCTCCATCTGGTCCCGCCTGGCCTGGAGCTCCGGGGGCAGGTCGGGCATCTCCATGGCGAAGTCGATGAGATATTCGATCCGGTCCCGGGGATCCGCTTCCCGGAACTCCTGGATGATCTCCTGGAGGGGTGGGGGGCAGGCAGCGATCTTCGCTTCCGTGGCCTTCTCCTCGGCTATCCGTTCGTCGGTCATGTATGCACCTCGCGGTCGATCTCCTGGCAGCGATCCGGGGTGATGGAAGCAAGGCGGGAGATCGGGGACGAAAGTCAGAATGTCGGAAAGAGAGTGGAGATACAGAAACGGGACGCCCTGGCTGCTGGCGTCCCGCTGGTTTGTCCTGTGTCAGTGAAGTTACTTCTTGCGCTTCAGCACCGGCAGGCCGTTCTTGGTCTCGGAAACCTCGTAGCCCTCAGGGACGCTGTCCAGGGCCCCCTCTTTCTCCGTCTTGGCGAAGAAGTAGATGGTCTGCTTGCGACCATTGGTCAGGGTGGTCTCCCGGCTGTGCAGGATGTAGGTTGCGCCCTTGGAGTTGGTGTAGGTGTAAGCCATTTTTCCTTCTTCCTTTCTGATACGAATTCGTTTGCCGCCCCGCCCGTCACCCGACGGGGAAAACAGGCCGGCGCACCGGGGTGAGTCGAGTGCTGGCGCCGCAGCCCTTCGGTTTTCAAATAAAGGCTGCTCGCCAGCAAATTCACCTTGCAGTCTACCAAAAAGTGGACAGATCACCAAAGTTCCAGGGTGGCGATGCGCTGCTCTTCCCGCAGACGGCGTTTGTCCACCTTCCCCACTGGCGTCAGGGGCAGGCTATCCCGCACGCGCACTTGCCGGGGAACCTTGTAGCGGGCCAGTCCCGCCTTGCAGAAGCGACGGATCGCCCGGGGATCCAGCTCGGCCCCGGGTTTCGCCACCACGAAGAGATGTCCCACCTCCCCCATCACCGGGTCCGGGACGCCGATGCAGGCCGCCTGGGCCACGTCCGGGTGGGTGAGGACGTACTGCTCGATCTCCCAGGGGTAGACGTTGAAGCCGCCGGTGAGGATCATCTCCTTGCGCCGGCCCACGATGGTCACCGAGCCGTCCGGGGCCAGCTTGCCCAGGTCCCCGGTGTAGAGCCAGCCCTCCTCGTCCCGAACCAGGGCGGTCTCCTCCGGGTTGCCCCAGTAGCCAGCCATGACGCACTCCCCCCGGATGGCGATCTCCCCCACCTGGCCCGGAGCCAAGGACCGGCGCTCCTGGTCCACGATGCGCAGCTGGAACTCCTCCGCCACCGGGCCGGCCCCTGCCAGGAGCGCGTCCAGCCCTTCCCCCGGCCGGGTGTAGGTGACCATGCCCCCCACCTCGGTCAGCCCGTAGCCGTGGACGGCCACTGGGGCCAGGTCGGCGATGCGGGCCATCACCGGGGGCGGGGTGGGCGCACCGGCCACGATGACCATGCGCAGGGACGAGAGATCGTAGGCCGCCAGGTCCGGCAGCTGGAACTCCATGATGAACATGGTGGGCACCTGGCCCAGGACCGTCACCCGCTCCTGGGCCACCAGGGCCAGGGTGTGGGCCGGGTGAAAGCGCTCCAGGATCACCAGGGTGGCGCCGGTCATCAGCGCGGAGACGGTCATCAAGGTGGCGCCGCTCACGTGGTTCATGGGCAGGTGGAGGACGATGCGGTCCTCGGAGCGGAAGCCCAGATGCCGCACCTGAGCCTGAATGTTGCTCACGATGTTGCGGTGGGTGAGGAGGGCCGCCTTGGGCACGCCGGTGGTCCCCCCAGTGAAGACGATGAGCGCGCCCTGATCCGGTGTGACGGCCGCCTCCCCCTGGGCCAGGGCCGCGGACAGCTCCGGGCGCTCCTGTTCCACCAGGGCGTGGAAGGAGCGGGTCCCCGGTGGGGTCTTCTGGCCGATGACCAGGAGGTGACGCAGGAAGGGCAGCCCCTCCAGGACCGGACGGTGGCGCAGGAAGGAGCCTTTCTGGTCCAGGACCACCATGACCGCAGGCTGGGTGAGCCGGGCCAGGTCGCCCACCTCCCGGGGGGTGTACTGCATGTTGAAGCCGGTGGCAATGGCGCCGATGCGGGTCGCGGCCAGGTAGGCCACGATGTACTCGGGCCGGGTGGAGCAGAGGATGCCCACCCGGTCACCGGGCTGGACGCCCATCTCCAGGAAGGCCCCGGCCAGGTTGGTCACCCAGCGCTCCAGTCGCCCCCAGGTGATGCGCTGCTCCCGGAAGACCAGGGCTTCCTTGTCCGGAAAGCGGGCGGCGGTCTGGGCCAGGATCGAGCCGAGGGTGTAGGCGGAGGAGAGGGTCATTGGTCAATTGGGTCACTAGCTGATTGGGTGGTTCGTTGATCGGTCGGATCACTGGTTGATTGAATCCAGGTCGATTGGATCCAAGTTGATTGAATCCAGGTTGATCGAATCGAAGAGCAGGGCGCAGAGAGGGAATGACCGGGCAGCTCCTTCACCCGGTCATCCTGTCATCCGACTGTCCTGAGCGCCTCTTCTCGTCTCCAGGCGCTTTGGCTTCTGTCTTCCGGCTCCTCTTTCCCGGCTCC
>CAYQEB010000036.1:32650-37791 GCA_964416395.1 uncultured Caldilineaceae bacterium
TGCTCATGAGCCAGCGCACCACGTTGGGCAGCAGGGGGTTCTCCGGCTGGAGCCGCACGAAGGCCGCCAGGACGATGCTGGTGGTCCGGGTGTCCGTGTTCATGGTGCGCCAGTCCGTCACCTTCTCGGACCAGGAGGCGCCGGTGGCGGTCAGGCGGGCCTGGCCGGCCACCCGATCCAGGAGATCCGCGACCCGCTGGTCGGTGACGCCGTTCTGCTCGGCCAGGTTGGCCAGGGCCATGGCCAGGAAGGCCTGCCCGTAGACGCCCAGACGATCCCGGGCGTCGTAGAGGGTGCTGGCCCGGCCAGGATCCCCTTCCCCCATCTCCGAGAGGACGAAATGCATGAAGGCCATCTCGTTGAGCTTCCAGGCCTCCTGGACCTGGTCCGGGGCCTGGAAGCTGCGCTCCAGGAAGCGCGCGCCCCGATCCAGCACCGGGCCCGGCACAGGATAGCCCTCCTGGTCCGCGGTCCAGAGCCCCCAGAGCACGTAGGCGGTGATGAAGGGGTTGCTCTGGCTGTTGGGCCACCAGCCCCAGCCCCCGTCCGGGTTCTGGAAGTTGACCAGTTTCTGCAGCCCCACCCCCAGCTGGAAGGCCAGCTGCTCCTCCAGTTCTGGATCCGAGACGCCCAGCCGATCCAGGGCCCGCATGGTCACCAGGTTGGGCAGGAAGCGGCTCACCGCCTGCTCCGTGCACTCGTAGGGGAAGTGGGTCAGGTAGTCCAGGCCATCCAGCATGCCCGCGGCCAGGCTAGGCTCCAGGGTGACCTGCAGCTCGCCGTTCTCCGTGGCCTCCTGGGGCAGGTAGATCACCTCCAGGCGGCCCTCCGGAGGCGCCACACCCGCGGTGGCCACCACCTCCGGCGTCTCGTAGCGGACCACGGGCAGCTCCATGCGCACCGCGTCCTGCAGGTCCCCAGCCACAGCGGTGTAGGTGACCACCACCCGGCTGGCCTGGGGATCCACCTCGACGAGCTGGTCGAAGCGAGCCTGGCCGCCGGGGTCAAGGCTCAGCTGGGTGGCCCGCTGGGGCTTCTCCGGATCCCCGGAGAGGAAGGCCGCGCCTTCCACCGCCAGGGTCACGTCCACCTGAGCCAGGGCCTGGTCCGTGGTGTTGCGGACCAGGGCGCCGATCTGGGCCCGATCCCCCCCGGTGAAGAAACGGGGCAAGGCCGGCCGGATGAGGAGATCCTTGGTGGCGATGACCTGGTGGCTGGCGTCCCCCACCCGGGTGTCGTCGCTGATGGCTCGGACCACCAGGCGCCAGGTGGTCAGGTTGTCCGGCAGGGTGACGGAGAAGCCCACCTGGCCCAGTTCATCGGTGACCAGGTCCGCCTGCCAGTAGGCCACGTCCGCGAAGTTGCTGCGCAGCTCCAGCAGGCCGCCACCGCCGCCGCCACCGCCGCCTTTAGCGCCCTCCGGCAGCTGCTGGTTGAGCCGGTCCTGGTTGATGACCAGGAGCGCCCCAGTGTCCACGCCCAGGGGCGCCCGGCTGTAGAAGCGCTCCAGCAAGGGGGGATCGTAGCCGACGGCCAGGCTGAGCACCGCTTCGTCGATGAGGGCCGCGCTCAGCTCCACGTTGGGCGCCGGCTCCCCAGCCTGGTCCGTCACCGTGAGCAGGTAGCTCACCACGTCCCCAGGCTGGAAGCGGGGCGGTTCTGGCCCCTCCAGCAGCTGGCCGGCCGCGTCCATCACCTGGACCTGGATGGCCAGCTCCCGCTCGCTGGGATCCACCGGCAGCTCCACGTAGCCCATGCGCATGGCCGGGGTGGGGTTGGTCTCGTCCACGCCCTTCACCAGGACCACGCTCACGTAGATGTTGGGGATATGCTCCTGGGTGATGGGGATCTCCAGGGTCTCGCTGTTGCTCTCCAACACCTGGACCCAGCGCTCCAGGATGCCGCTGCGCTCCAGGGTCACCAGGGCGTAGACCGGCCCGCTGAAGGGGCTGGGCGCCAGCACTTTGGCCGTCTCCCCGGGCCGGTAGAGGTCCTTGTCCCGGACCAGCTCCAGCCGGTCGTTGTTCTCCCGCCGCCAGGGAATGAAGCTCCGAGGATCCCCGGCCTGGACCCAGACGAAGACTCCGCTCTGGATGGCGTTGCCGGCCTGGTCCTCTCCGGCCGCGGTGACCAGGTACTGACCGCCCTCCTCGGGCGTCCAGGAGAGGAGCCCCATGCCCTCCGCGTCCGTGGTCAGGCTGGTGGTGAAGACAGGGGTGCGCTCCACAGTGGAGGTCCAGTAGTAGGAGCCGTCCGGGGCCTTCTGATAGACGCTGTTCCAGACCACCTGGTGCACCACCAGCTCCAGGGCCACGTCCGGTGAGGGCTCGCCCTGAGGCGTGACCGTCACCACGTCCACCGCCATGGGCTGGCCCACCTGGCCCACGTACTGCCGGGGGCTGAGGCCGATGTAGAACTGACCTCGATGCACCGGCACGCTGGTCCGCCCGCTGACGAACTGGTTCGTGGGGCTCTGGACCGTCACCTCGAAGGTCCAGCGCTGGCTGCGCAGGGACTCGCCCAGGTCCGCGGGCAGTTGGATGACGAAGGCGCCATCCGGCCCGGTGACGCCCGTCCCCTCCTGGAGCAGGCCGCCGGCGTAGCCGCCAAAGGGGTTGAAGCCCGCGTCCTCCTCCAGCACCGGGTCAAAGCGGAAGTAGCGGCCCTTGGGCCCGCCCTCCCAGCGGAAGAAGTAGGGCTCGGCCAGGAGGGACCAGGAGAGGGGGGCGTCCGCCAGGGGTTCGCCGCTGAAGTAGCGGGCCTCCACGGTGACGCTGATGGTGTCGCCCTGGACGTACTCGGGCTGGTCCGCGCTCACCTGGATCTGGAACTCGGGTTTGCGGTACTCGGCCACCTGGAAGCTGGCCCCGCCGTAGATCTCCCGGCCCGTCTCCAGGCGCAGGCGGGCCTCCAGGCTGTAGTAGCCGGTGACCGCCTCCGGGGCCAGGGGCAGCTCCCCGAAGACCGTGCCGTGCTCGTTCAGGGGCAGCTCCTGGTCGAAGAGGACCGTGCCCCGCTCGTCCCGAATGAGCACCTGCACCGTGAGCCCAGGCGGGGGCAGCCTGTAGGCGTCGGCTTCGATGAGGCGCACGATGCCCTTCCAGTAGACCGTCTGGCCCGGGCGATAGACGGGCCGGTCCGTGTAGAAGGCCAGGCGGGCCCGGTCCACGTCCGAGCGGAAAGGCACATCGAACTCCCAGGGGCCCACGCCCTCGTCCCAGGCGGTGGTGGCCACACTGAAGTGCTCCTCCCCGGGCTGGCCGCTGATGGCCACCAGGTTCAGCCAGGGCCGCTCCGGGTCCAGGGAGAGGGCCGCGGTGGCCACGCCTGTCTCGTCCGTGACGGCCTGGCCCAGGCGCTCGCCCTCCAGGAAGAAGCGCACCTCCTGGCCGGGGACCGGCTCGCCGGTCAGCAGGCTGGTCTGCCAGGCCAGGCTCTCTCCCACGAAGGTCTTCTTCAGCACCAGGTTGTCGTTGCTCAGGACGATGACCGACTGGGCCGGCTGGAAGGGCGTCCCCTTGGGGGTGTCCGGCGTGGCGGGCGGGCGGCTGGTCTGCAGGAAGTAGAAGCCCGGGGGCAGGGGCTGGCCCGCCTCGTCCACCAGCTCCACCAGCAGGGTCCCCACCTGGTTGCGGGGTGTGTCGGGCTTCCAGGCCTGCTCCCAGATCAAGGTGGCCTGGGGCTCCAGGGGGCGGTAGTCCTTCCAGATCTCCCAGCTTTCCTCCCCGGTCAGGCGCAGGAACTCCTTCTCCGAGAGGCGATAGAGCCCCACCTCCAGCTCCGGCATGTTGCGGTGATAGAGGCTCACCACTGTCTTGGTGAAGGCGCTGAAATGGGTGAAGCGGGGGGTGTTCAGCCGCACGAAGGGGGCCAGGTCCCCGGTGGTGAAGGAGAAGACGTACGCCTGGCCCAGGGGATTGCCGTACTCGTCCTCCATGGCCCCGCCCAAGGTCACGGTGTAGGTGGTCTGGGGCTCTTTGCTCCAGTCCAGGATCAGCCGCTGATTGTAGGGAGAGTAGTAGCTGTAGACCGTGGTGGCGGTGATGGGCGGCTGGATCTGGACGTTGGCCAGCACGGTGGTGGCGCTCATGGGCACGTTGAACTCCACAGAGACCACCCGGTCCGGCGGCACGTTCAGCGCCCCGTCCCCAGGGTCCGTGCGCTCCACCTGGGGCAAGGGCGCCACCCGGAACTTGCCCACGTAGGGCTCGGCCAGCCCGCTCTGCCCGGTCAGGTCCCGGGCCTCCACGCCCACGCGGATCTGGTAGAAGGCCCCGGCCTGGAGCCGTTCGCCCGGGGTGAAGATGAGGCGATCCTGGCCCTCGTTCCACTGGAACGCGCCTGGGATCGGGTCCAACTTGCCGTCGTGGCCCACCCGCACCAGGGTAAAGGCCTCCTGGGTGCTGGCCTGGTCCATGGGCTGGTTGAACTGGAGCTGAATGACCGCATCCGGTGGGGCCAGCTCCCCCAGGGGGGAGGCCTCCACCACGGCCGGCGGGGCGGTGGTGAAGGTGAAGATGACCGGCTCCTCCAGGGATGCACCGTCCACGCTGGTGATCCCCGCCACCACCACGGTGTACTGGGTTCCTCCGGCCAGGGCAGGCTCGGGCTGGAAGGAGAAAACGCCGGTGTTGAGCCAGCGCCCGCTCCCCTGCACCGGCGGCTCGAAGGTGAGGGGGTTGGGCAGCTCCGTCTGCTCCGCCAGGCCCACCAGGGGCACTACAGGCTGGTTGAAGACCACCACGACGGGGCTGGTGGGTGGGACGTCCTGGCTGCCATCCCCGGGCTGGGTGCTGGTCACCTGGAGGGGGACCCGGGTGGGTAGATGGATCTCCAGCACCCCCTCCAGGGCCACTCCCTCTGCGGAGCGCAGCTTGGCCCCGTCGATGACGAAGCGGTAGCGGGTGGCCAGGGCCGGCTCCTCCTCCGGCGCGAAGACCAGCTGAGCGCCCTCCACGCTGACCTGCCCGGGCAGCGGTGGGTCCACGGAGAGGGCCGCCCCGCTCTCCGGGGCCAGGGGCCGGTCGAAATGGAAGACCACCGGGCCACCGCCCCAGGTCTCCCCAGCCGCCGGCTCCGTGGAGAGGAGCACAGGAGGCAGGGGCTGAGCCTCCCCGGCCTCCTCGCTGGGGATCTCCTCG
>CAYQEB010000037.1:0-17055 GCA_964416395.1 uncultured Caldilineaceae bacterium
AGGAGGATGGCCCCCTCTGTGGGCTCGTAGAAGCGCAGGAGCAGGCTGGTCAGGGTGGACTTCCCCGCGCCGGTGCTGCCCACCAGGGCGATCACCTGACCGGGCTCCACCTCCAGGTTGATCGCCTGGAGCACGGGCCGCTCCGGCGCCCGGGGATAGGCGAAGCTGACGTTCTGGAAGCGGATGGCGCCCTGGGCTCGCTCCAGGGGCAGGGCGTCCGGCGGGTCCTGGATGTCCCGGTTCACGTCCAGGATCCTGGCCAGGCGATCCCCGCTGACCACGGCCTTCTGCAGGGTGGCGGAGAGCTTGCTGAACTTGCGCAGGGGCCGGTACATGTCCTTGAGGTAGGACATGAAGATGAGCAGCTCCCCCACGCTGAGCTGGCCCACCAGGATCTGGGAGACCCCGTACCAGATCACCGCCGCGGTGCTGGTGGCCTGGATGAAGTTGATCACCGGGTTGAAGGAGGCCTCCCAGCGGATGGAGCGCAGGGCCGAGCGGATGCGCTCCTCCCCGTGGGCCTGGAACTGGGCCAGCTGGTGTTTCTCCCGGCCAAAGGCCTTCACCTCCCGGATGGCGCCCAGGGTCTCCAGGGTCAGGTTCATCATCTCCCCCTCCTTGGTCCGGGCCACCTTGGCTGCGGCCCGGATGTTGCGACGGAAGGTGATGTAGAGGAAGAGGAGCAGGGGCACGTAGGCCAGGACGATCACCGAGAAGCGCCAGTTGATGAAGAGCATGACCCCCGCGAAGCCGATGAATTTCACCCCGTTGACCAGGAACTCCCCCGAGATGGTCACCAGCGCGGCCATGATCTTGTTGGCGTCCTCGGTGACCCGCTTCAGCACGTCTCCCAGTCGGTTCTGGTCGAAGAACTGGAGGGGCAGTCCCTGCACGTGGTTGAAGACCCGGGAACGGAGGAGAAAGGTGGAGCGCTCCTGGACCAGGCCGCTCATGTACTCGTAGGCGAAGGCCGCAGCCCCCTGGAGCACGGTGACCAGAAGCAAGGCAAAGCCCAGCACCGCGGTCAAGATGCGAGGGTCCTGGCCCAGGTGAGCGTCGATCCAGAGCCCCATCGTCCCCTGGAAGGGCTTGCCCCGGATCACGTTGTCGATGATGAACTTCAGCGGCCAGGGCGCCACCACGTCCAGGAGGGCCACCAGGAAGACGAGCAGCACCGACAGGGCCAGCAGCCGGCCGAAGGGCTTCAGGTAGTGCAGATATCGGCGGTCGATCCCCACCACGGGGATGGTGGGCGTGCCTGGGCGTCGCCGTCGACGCCCGTCGCCCTGCTCCCTGCGGATCATACGCGTTCCACAGGCCGGGCCACGGCGTCCCTCCAAGGCTGGCCGGAGGCTTCCTCCAGCCCGGCCAGGGCGTGGCCATGCACAGGATCGAAGAGGTGGACCAGGCCGGGACGGGGCGCCACCACCTTCAACAGGCGGAAGAAGGTGGCCGCCTGGTAGAAGTGGAAGCGACTCCAGAAGCCGGGATCCAGTGGCCGATACCGGGCGTAGCTCTCCAGGAAGAGGCAGCCAGCCGGGACCAGGGCCTGGCTGTCCCCCAGCTTGTCCAGCCCCAGGAAGACCAGGTGGGCCACGAAGTTGGCCACGTCCAGGGCGGGGTCGCCCAGGGCCATCAGGTCGAAGTCGATGAGGGTCAGCTCCTCCCCGTGCACCAGCACCTGGCTGTAGTAGAAATCCCGGTGGACGGGGGTCAGGGCCGGCGGGGGCGGCAGCCGGGACGCCCATTCCCGCAGCCCGTCCCGCAGGCGGCGGGCTTCCTGGGCGAAGGAGGGGCGCACCTGGACCAGCTCCTGGAGGAACCGATCCAGGTTGGCCACCTCCTCCTCCACCCGGTAGCGCTTCAACGTCACCGGCCCGTCGCCGTTGACGGGCAGGGGTGCAGGCAGGCTGTGGAACTTGGCCAGACCCTGGGCCGTGCGGGCCATGCTGGGGCGGATGTCCTGTTCCAGGACCAGTTGGTTCAGGGTTCGGCCCGGAGCCCAGGCCTGGAGCTGCATGCGCATCTTGGGCGCGTAGCCCAGGGGCCGGGCCACGCGGATGCCGTCCCGGGCGTCCGGTCCAAAGCCGTTCTCCCAGAGCAGGCGCTGCAGCCCGTCCAGGCGACGGCCCCGCTCGTCCCGGAAGACCTTGCCGATGACCCGGTGGCGGGTGGGCTGGCCCTGGCGTCCCCGCCCCACCAGCTCGTAGCCCAGGACGCAGCGCCGGCCCGGCTTGTACTTGAGCACGTGGATGGCCTCCACCCGCTCCAGCCGCTCCCGGCTCCGGTTCCCGAAGAAGGGCAGAGCCTGGGCCAGGAAGGGGGCCGCCAGGTCCGGCCGAGTGGCCCGGTAGAGGCGTTGGCGCAGCTTCCGGTCCAGGATGGGCAGGGTGGGCGCCGGACGATCCTCTTCCGCGGCAGCTGGCCGAGCCAGGGCCGGTTGGGGCTGGACCCAGCTCAGGACCCGCTGGGCGTTGCCCTGCCAGGTGTGCTCCTCCAGGACCCGCACCGCGCCCTGCCAGGCCAGCTGCCGAGCCTGGGCTGGGTGTTCCACCAGCCAGCGGATGCAGCGGGCCAGGGCCTGGGCGTCTCCGGCCGGGTAGAGCAGGCCCGCCTGGCCATCCCGGAGGAGCTGGGCGGACTGGCCCAGGTTCGCGGCCACCGTGGGCACGCCGCAGGCCAGGTACTCGTAGAGCTTCAGGGGCGAGAAGTAGAACGCGTCCCGGTCCATCTGGGCCGCGTGGGGGGAGACGGCTACGTCCATGGCGGCCAGATGCTCCGGCATCTGTTCGTGGGGCGCCGGGCCGGTCAAGGTGACGGCCTCGTCCAGCCCCAGGACGGCCAGCCGGGCCGGCAGCTCCTCGGGCATCTGCCCCACCAGGAGCAGGTGGTAGCGGGGATCTCCCAGCCAGAGCTGGCGGAAGGCCCGCAGCAGGGTGGGCAGATCGTGCCAGGGCCGGACCCGGCCAGCGAAACCCACCACGATCTTGCCCCCCAGGCCGTAGCGGTGACGAACTCGCCCGCCCCGCACCGCCGGGTGGAAGCGACGGGGATCCACCCCGTTGGGCAGCACGTGGACCCGCTCCGGGGCCGCGCCCTGGCGGATCGCGTACTCCTTCAGGGGCTGGGAGACCACCGCGATGGCGGTGGCGGCCTGGAACTGGCGGCGTTCCACCTGCCAGGCCCTCAGGGGATCCGTGAGCTGGCGGTAGCGGGCCGCCTCCTCCCGCAGGGGCGCGTTCACCTCCAGGACGAAGGGGAGGCGGGTGGCCTGGGCCAGCTGAGCCCCCGCGTCGCTCCAGAGGGAGAAGCGCTCGTAGATGAGCTGGTGGGGCTCCCGCTCCAGGATCTCCTGGGCGGCCTGGACCAGGGCGGGGACCAGGGCCTGGCTGCGGGCGTCTCGGGCTACGGCTGGATCCCCGATCCCCGGGGGCTGGGGCGGCAGGGGCACGTGGACCAGCCGGGCTCGGGGGGGCGGACCCTCCGCCGGGCCTGGGCGGGGCGTCAGGATGGTGACCCGATGGCCGGCCTGGGCGAAGGCGTCGGCCATGGCCCGCACGTGGACGGCCGCTCCCTTGTGGCCGCGGATGGGGATGCCCCGGTCCGCGCAGAGAAAGAGAATGTTCATAGGGCGGCGAAGACCTCCTCCAGCCCAGGGACGGGCAGGCTGGGCAAATTGAAGGTGTGGGACGGCTCCGGGAGGCGGGGCTGCTGGGCCGGATGGGTGGCTCGCATGGGCGAAGGCGCCGACTCGGTGAGCCACGCCCGCAGCTGGGCCACGTTGCGGCGCACGTCGAACTCCCGCTCCACCTTGGCTCGGGCGGCAGCGCCCATGGCCCGGCGTCGCTCCGGGTCCCCGAGGAGCTGGGCCATGGCGTGGGCCAGGGCCGGGACATCCCCTGGGGGCGTCAGGAGCCCGTTGCGCCCCGCGTCGATGATCTCCGGGACGCCGGTCAGCTCCGTGGAGATCACCGGCAGGCCCGTGGCCATGGCCTCCAGGAGCACCGTGGGCAGGCCATCCCGGTTGCCGTCCTGGCCCACGATGCAGGGCAGGACGAAGAGGTCGGCCTGGTGGTAGGCCTCCAGCACCTGGTCCTGGGGGCGAGGGCCCAGGAGCTTCACCCGGTCCGTCAAGCCCAGGGCCTGGATCTGGCGGCTGAGCTCCTCCCGCAAAGGGCCCTTGCCGATGATCTGGCAGCGGAAGTCCAGCCCTTGCTGGGCCAGGAGGTGGCAGGCCCGGATCAGGTCGCCGAAGCCCTTCTTCTCCACTAGGCGGCCCACGGCCAGGATGCGGTTCCTGGGGCGCTGCCCCCCAGGCGTCGGGCGAAAGCGCTCCAGGTCGATGCCGTTGTAGAGGCAGCGGATCTCCCCGGGCCCGTCCTGGTTCAGGGCCTGCAGGTAGCGCTGGTTGAAGCGGCTCACCGTGACCACGAAGCGGGCTTCCCGGATCTTGATCCGCAGGCTCTCTGGCCGCACGCTCTCGTGGAAGATGTCCTTGGCATGGGCGGTGAAGCTGTAGGGCATGCCGATGAGGCGGTGGACCAGGTTGGCCACCCGGGTGGCGCTGGAGGCGAAATGGGCGTGCACCCCGTCCACCGGGTGCCGGAGCAGGTGTTCGGCGATGTAGCCGGCCTGGAGGAAACGCTTCACCGCGTAGATGTGTCCCTTGGCCTCCACCTGGGCCCGCACCTGGCGATAGCGCTCCGGGAAGGCGGCCTGGAGGGCCCTGTGCGCGGCCAGGATCCGATCCGGCTCCATCTGGGGATACTGGGGCGCGTAGATGACGTTGGCCCGAACTCGCGCCAGGCTGGCGTGGAAGCGGCCGTCGTCCGGCTTGCGCAGGGAGTAGATGCGCACGTCCACGCCCTGGCGCTCCAGCTCCAGGATCTCGTTGACGATGAAGGTCTCGGAGAAGCGGGGGTACATCTTCAGAATGTAGGCGATGTGAGGTCTCATGCGAAAGACTCCTTGTGGATGGCGACCAGAGGCAAGCGAGCGTGGCCGTTGGTTGTCGGTGCGGGAAGAGGCTGGGCGCGGCCTGGGCGCTCCAACAGCTCCTGGATGGCCTGGCTGGCCCGTTCCAGGCCGTCCAGGCAGACGGTCACCTGGGGAGGGGGGGCGTCCAGTCCCTGGCGGATGGCTTGGCGTAGCCGGGACGGGGTCAGCTGGGCCGGGAGTAGCACCTGGGCCAGGCCTCGCTGGGCCAGCTGGCTGGCCCGGATGCGCTGCTCTGCCCGCACCCGGTCCCGGGGGATGAGGATGGCCCGCTTGTTCAGGGAGAGGAGCTCGCAGACGGTGTTGTAGCCGGCCATGCTCACCACCAGGTCCGCGGCGTGGATGTAGCTGGGCAGGTCCGGCGTGAACTCCAGCAGGGTGACGTCCTGGCCCTGGGCCAGGCGGCGCAGGAGCCCCCGTTGGCGCTGGGGCATGAGGGGACCGGTGACCAGGAGGCTGTGGAAGCCGGGTTGGCGCTCGGCCACCATCTCCAGGTGGGTGCGCAGGATGGGGTAGCCGTCCCCGCCGCCGCCCACGGTGACCACCACCAGGGGACGGTCGGTCACGTTCAGCTCCCGGCGCACCGCGTCCCTGGGCCGGGGATGGGCGCTGCGGCGCAGGTACCCGCACTCCTGCACCTTCCGGGCGGCCTGAGGCGCCATGCCGTAGGCGCACACTGGGTCGAAGAGACGGCGCTCCCCGTAGAGGAGGACGGCGTCGTAGACCTGCTCCAGGAGCTGATGGGTGCCGTTGGCGCGCCACTCGGCTCGGGTGGCGGCCGGGCTGTCCTCGATGTCCCGCATGCCCAGGACGATCCGGGTCTCCGGGGACCAGGTGCGCAGGTGGCGCAGGGCGGGGAGCAGCTCCCCGTGGACGCCGCCGGCCACCTTGTCCACCAGCAGCAGGTGGGGGCGGAAGTTCAGGGTGGCCTGGAGGATCATCTGCTCCCGCCAGCGCAGGGTCTGGCGCAGGGTGAGGGGCAGGGAGCGGGCCTTGTACTGGCCGCTGGAGCGCTTGCTCAGCGCCGGCAGCTTGACCATGTCCAGGCGGGGCGGCAGGCCGAAGGCGCCAGCCACCATGGAGCCGGTGATGAGCAGCTGGTGGACGTCCGGGATGTCCTGGGCCAGCTGCTGGGCCACGGCCAGACTGCGGCGCAGGTGTCCCAGGCCGTAGGTGTCGTGTGAGTAGAGAAGGATACGCGGTTTCGTGGTCATGGGTGAACGGGCAGGGCGCTGCATCCCCGCCGAAACGGCTGGATGCTGGTTGGGTGGTCGGATGGATGGTTCCGTAGAAATGGCTTGGCGGCCGGGGTGCGTTGAGCGGGGACAGTGTGGCCGTGCACTCTATATATGCTGCCAGCGCAGGAGAAAAATACATGGGAGCGGCGTGGCTGGCCCGGATCCTAGCCGATCCAGGCTGGTCTGTGGCTAAAATCCCCTTGTCCCTGTGTTAACGTTCGGTTAAGAGACGCGCCGTTCGGGACCCCATCCTGTGGAGGGAATGCACTTGGGGGAAGTTCGACCTCTACTCTCCGGCCCTGGACGCAAAAAGCAGCCCAGGCCCGAGGTGACCTGGACTGCTCTGTAGGGAAAAGATGGGCAAGGGAGGGCTATGGACCGGCAGGCGCCAGGCAACTGCTGCTGATGAAACCCTGGTTGCTGGCGGGGATCTCCCCGCTCAGAAGACGCTCCAGGCTGGCCAAGGCGTCGGGCTGGCCTGCGCCCAGCATCCCCTCCAGCCCCGGATTGTCGGCATCCAAGGAGCGGGCCGTCTCTCGGATGAGCAGGGCCACCTGGCGCACGTCCAGGCTGGGCTCCAGGCTGAGGAGCAGGGCGGCCTGCCCAGACACGAAAGGCGCGGCCATGGAGGCGCCGCTCCACCAGGCGTAGCTGCCGTCCAGGAAGGTGCTGTAGATGCCCTGTCCCGGCGCCGCGTACGCGATCCAATCGCCGAAGTTGGCCCAGGGGGCCTTGACCCCGGCCTCGTCCACCCCGGTGACGCCCAGGGCGCACTTGGTGGCCGCCGGATAGCTCTCCGCGTCGCTGTGATCGTTGCCCGCGGCGGCGATCACGACGACGCCCTGCCGGGTGGCCCTGCGGATGACCTCCTTGAGCAGGCTGGATTTCTCGGACAGACCCAGGCTCAGGTTGATCACATCCGCACCCTGGTCCGCTGCGTGGAGGATGCCCCGAGCCAGGCGGTAGATGTTCCCTCTGCCCTCCGAGTCCAGGACCCGCACCGGCATGATCTGGGCCTGGGGCGCAGCCAGATGGACGATGCCCGCTACGTGGGTGCCGTGGCCAGCCGCTTCGTCGAAGAGGCCATCGCCGTCGTTGTCCAGACCCTGGGCTTCATCCGCTGGCCAGGCATCCCCGTCCACCAGGTCCAGGCCTGTGATCAGCTGGGAGGCCAGGGCCGGGTGGGACAGATCCACACCCGTATCCAGCACGGCCACCACTGTGCCCGCTCCCTGGCTCAGGGCATGAGCGGACGGCAGCCTCAGGGCATTCAGCGCGTACTGCTCCGTGAAGGGCGCTGAGTCCGGCCCGCCCCAGGCCCAGGAGTCCTGGCCGCTGTGCTCCGGGGTCTGGCCGATGTAGTTGAGCTCTGCAAAGGCCAAGCGCAGATCCTCGTCCATGCGGTCGGCCAGCTCTTCCGCGTCCGCGCCGGCAGGGGCCTGGAGGAGGTAGATGGCTGGCGTCAGCCGATCCAGGACCGTGGTGCCGTAGCTGGCGTTGATCGCCTGGATGGTGGCTCCCATCGCCGGATCCAGCCCGGCCACGATCTGCCCAGCCACGTGAGGCGAGGAGGACCGTTTCGCCTGAACATCTCCTGCCCCTGTTGCCCCCAAGAGCAGAGCCAGCAAGAGGAGGAAGTGGAACCAGCGAGGGAAGTGGATGGCGTGTGCGTAAGTGTTCATGGCCGTGGGCCTCCTTGACGCGACGATCGTTGAAAGGGGATCGGGGAGAGGCGTGGGGCTCCTCTTGCCGATCCTTCGGATCTCGGCCGGCGAACGGTGCGAACTGCCCGGCTAGATCTGCCCCACCAGCACAAACGGGGCCCAGAAATAGGGATGGGGGTGGCTCTCTTTCAGGCGAAGCTGGGCTGCTCGTAGCCCTGCAGCCCGCCCTTCCCCTTCCCGGATGCGGCTGTACCATTCGTCCATGAGCCGAGCTGTGCTCCGGTCCTCCACCAACCAGAGACTGACCATCAAAGCCGCCGCTCCCGCGCCCAGGAAAGCCCGGCTCAGGCCCAAGATCTCATCCCCAGCCAGGACCTGGTGGCGTCCGCTCTCGCATGCGCTCAGAATGACCAAACTGCCTTGGAGCTCCAGCTCCATGACCTGGCCAGCGGTCAACCAGCCGTCTTGGAGCTTCAGGGCCGAGAACATGGGGTTGTCTCCGCGAAAGAGGCCGTGGCAAGCCAGGTGGAGCACATCTGCGCTGGGGGCGTGGCGACGCAGATTGGCGTGGGTGGCCGCTGGTCCCAGCAAAACCCGAGCCCCGGGCAGGCGCTGGGAGACGGCCTCGACTTCCTCCCGCACGAAGGGGATGGACGGATCATCCACGCCCAGGATCAACGACCGGCCTCGACGCCGGGGCGCTCGCCGCTGACAGAGGGCGAAAACCGTGGCGCTGGGCGCGTAACTGACCTGGAAACGCTCCAGCAGGTAGGCCTTTCCATCGAACAGGGCGTGGAAAGGCACCTGGTGCAGCCGGCCGTGGGGGACGATCACCAGCCTGGCCGGATGCTCCGGGGTGGCCTGGGGAAGAAGGGACTCCAAGGGGGCGATCAGCTCCCGGTGCAGTGCAGCCAGCAGCCGTTGGGTCGAGCGGATCAAGGGGGCCATGTGCCGGCCAGTGAAGGACGGCCCCACCCGGAAACGATCCCACTGAACGGCCAGACGCTGCATCAGGCTCCGAAGCCGGGACGTGGTGCTCAGACGGCGCACCACGCGCAGCTTGCCCTCCCGCTGTAGGAAGGCCAGGATCTCCCGGCCGGCGATGTGATAGGCCAGCATGGTGGTCCCCGAAGGGAGGCTGTGGCGAAGGGTCTCCAAAGGCAAGGGGTGGTCCAACGCGTCTCCCGGGGCAGGGTTTCCCTGGAGACGTAGGCGGCGCACCTCCTGCTCCAGGATGCGCACCTGGTCGGTGAGGCCCTCCAGGGAAAGATGGCGTTCGCCACTGGCTTCGCTGGAGAAAAGGCGATTGTAGAGGGTGTTGAGGTCGGCCTGGAGGGCCTCCAATCGGGCTGTCAGAGCGGGATCCTGGGCCAGCTCCAGCCGGGTTTCGGTGAGGCCCGCCAGCAGATCCACCAGGGCCCGGGATTTGGCTTGCTCCGCGATGGCGAAGGCTCGGGCCACGCTCTGGTCGTCCCCTTGGCGCAGGTGCAGCAGGACCAGGTCCTCGTAGGCGGTGAGTTTGTCGCTGAGGAAGGAGGCCCGCAGCGCCTCCTGGGCCAGCGTGCCTCGAAGCTGCTCCACCGTCTGGATGGCCGCCTCCAGCTCCCGCTGCGCCTCGTCGTCCCGCTGCTGGGCCATGCGCACCCGACCCAGGCGTTGGCGCAGGCGATACTCCAGATGGGGCAGGGCCAGCTTCTGGAGCAGATCCTGGGCCTGGGTCAGTCGGTTCTCCACCTCTTCCAGGTCGGGCCAAAGCAGGTCGGCCTGGCGGAAGAGGGCATAGATCTTTTGCACTGGCCACTCCGGGCCAGCCACTAGCCGGTGGGCCTGATGACTGCGTTGGAGAGCCTGGCCCCGTTCCCCTCGCCTGGCCAGGATGGCCGCTTCCTCCAGCAGCACCCCGGCCAACATGGGTGCATTGTCGGCCTCCTGGAAGAGGCGAGCCGCGGCGGTCAGCGCCTTTTCCGCTTCGTCCAGACGATCCAGGGCCGCCAAGGTCGCGCCCTGCCCCCAATGGGCTCGGGCCAGAAAGTAGACCATTCCCGCCTGTTCCAGGCCAGCTGCGGCCTTCCGGTAGGCGCTCAGAGCCTCGGGGTAAAGATTCAGGGCCAAGTAGAGGTCCCCCATGTCCAGGGTCAGGATGTGGCCCTCGGCTTCGGCCCCCATCTCCTGGAAGAGGCGGCCGGCCTGCTCCAGGGTGGTCAGGGCTGGGCCGTACTGGCCCAGAAGCTGGTAGGCCAGCCCCAGGTTGTTCAGACTCTTGGCCAGCATGCGCCGGTTCCTCTGGGCCCGGAAGTAGTCGGCGGCGCTCTGGAGCAGGGCCAGGGCTTGGCGGGCCTGGCCCAGGTTGATCAGAGCGATGCCGTGGTTCACGTGCAGGTGGGCGACGTTCTCCTGGATCCCCAGGGCCCTGTACTGGCTCTCTGCGGTCGTGAAGGCGGTCAGGGCCTCCTGGTAGCGGCCCAGCCGACGGTAGCAAATGCCCAGGTTGCAGTGGGTCATGGCGATGAGCAGGGCAGCCTCCGCCGGGGGAATATCGTCCTGGCGCACCTGATTCAAGATCCGATGGCCGGTGTCGATGGCCTCCTGGTAGCGGCCCAGTTCGCCCAGGACATTCAGCAGCCCGATGTCTGTGCGCAGGGCAGCGCCGATCTCTCCCTGGCGCAGGTAGCCCTCCCGGGCCTGGCGGATCAGCTCCTGGGCCTGCTGGAGATCGCCCTGGATGGCGTGGGTCTGGGCCTGGATGTAGAGGGCCTGGGGGATCAGATGGGGCGCGCGGAGCAGCTCGGCGGTCTGGGCGCAGAGGGCGGCCAGATCCTGGGCCCGTTCTGGCTCCTGGGTGGCCAGCCGGGCTGCCCAGTTGACCAGTCGGTGGAGCCCGTCCGGGTGGAAGAGCTTGGCTTCCTTCAGGCCATCGATCTGTGCGGCAAAGGTGGGCTGGCTCAGCAGCCCATCCAGCCAGTGGAGATCCAGGTCGCGCTGGGGTTCGCTCATGGCTGCAGGGTCAGTTCGATCTCGGAGATGACGATCTCTTGGTGGCCATCTCCCAGGATCAGGTCGTAGCGGCCCGGAGGCAGGCCGGTGAAGCTGAACTCTCCTAGCTCGTCGGTCATGGTCAGGTCCATCTCCGTCTCCCCATGGAGAAGTTGGACCACGAATCCCCGGGCCGACGCCGTGGCGGATTCGTCCAGGAGGAAGATCTGGCCGCTGAGATCCAGGCCGGCCTGTTGAGAGGGCTGACTGATGTGCAGGGCCAGGTCCGCCACCTCCGTGGTGTAGATGAGCTGACGCGGCCGGACCTGAGCGGCCTGGGAGCGCAGGCCCACCAACCCGGGCTGGGTGCGGCTGTCGAAGAGGAGCACTCCAGCCAGACGTCGCCAAATGCTGGGCGGGCGCTGTTCCTGGCAGTAGGCCGCGAAGCGCTGGCGCAGGATCTCCCGGACCTCCGGGGGCGGGGTCTCCAGGATCACGGCATGGCGCAGCTTCTGGAAAGCGCGGAGCCAGGCCACCAGCTCCCGGGTGGATGGATCCGCGCGGGCCACCTGTCGGGTGACCTGGGCGGCTTCCGCTTCGGGCAGTCGCCCCTCAACCCAGTCGAGAAGGCGTTGAAAGGAGAGCGAGTCGGGCGTGCGCATGGATCTTTCCCTCGTGGCTAGGGTGGCGTGGTGGGCCGAAAAGCGGTGGCATCCAATAGATGCAGGCAACAGGCGGGGAAAATACATGAGTTTGGGAAATTGGGCGGATCTGGGGCCGGATCTTCCAATGCACCCTCAGTCCAGCACTTCCCTCAGCACGTCTCGGAGGCGTTTCAGGCAGCGGGCTCGGGTAGGGCCGATGCTGCCCACAGGCATCTCCAGTTGCTGGGCCACATCGGTGTAGGAGGGCTCCTGGGGGTCGAAGTAGAGGGCGGTGAGGAGCTTTCGGCAGCGGGCGCCGATGAGGTTCAGTCCGTGGTGCAGCCACTCCAGGAGCTCCCAGCGCTCCTGGCGACGGCGGTTGCTCTGGTCGATCAGGGGAAGGACCTCGCTCAGGTCCCCTTCCTGGACCGGGCTCTCCCGGCGATTCCGGGCCAGGAGACGCCAGGTGTGCCGCCGGGCCACCGTGGCCAGCCAGGGGCCCAGTCGGCTGTCCGGCCGCAGCTCGGCCACGCTTTGGAGGAAAATGGTGAAGGTGAGCTGGGTGATGTCCGCGGCGTCCTCGTGGGAGAGGCCGTAATTCAAGGGGATGGAAAAGACCAGCCGCTCGTACTTGTCCAGGAGTTCTTCCCAGGCGCTGTCATCGCCCTGGCGGCAAGCCCGGAGGAGCTGTTCATCGGAACGATACATGGTCATGTCTCGGAGTGTGGGGAGTTGCATGGCGGATCGCTCGGTCGATCTCTCGAGATAGCGCTGGCATGTCTGCAGGCGCCCGTCGGTGTGGATGCTGGCAGGCTATACAGGTAGGAACGTACGGAATCGCGGTTTGGATCTCTTTCCCGCTCCCAGGCGCATGGCGTGCGGTTCCAATGTTGGCCAGGCGGGAGCGTCGCCTGGGGCGTTCGAGAGGGGCGGGAACGGTGGGGCGAAGAGGGCGGATTGTGGTATACTCGTCCGTGACCGCCGACCTGCGGCGGCCTGCCGTGATCCGTTGTCCCGTTCAGCCCATTCACCATCCCTGTGATCGACCATGCTACGTCCTTCTGGCCTCCCCTGGCCTCTGCGCATTGGGTTTCTCCTCGTCGCCGCCACCCTGCTGACCGGCTGCGGCCAGGTGATCACCCTCTCCCCCACGCCCACGCCGGAGCCCACGGCCACGGTCTCCATCGCCATGGTGGCCACGCTGCCGCCCACAGCCACCCCGGCTCCGTACACCCCCGCGCCCACCCCCACGCCCACCATCACCCCCACCCCGGTGATCTACACCATCCAGCCCGGGGACAACCTGCTGGCCATCGCCCAGCGCTTTGACGTGGACCTGGCCGCGCTCCAGGAGACCAACGGCATCCTGGATCCCCGCTCCCTGCAGATCGGCCAGCAGCTCATCATCCCCCGCCAGGAGGAAGAGGAGGCAGGCGAGGCCACTCCCACCCCCACGCCCCTGCCGGTGACGGTGCAGAACCTCCACTTCAGCGAGACGGCCATCGGCGGGCTCTGGGTCCTGGGGGAAGTGCTCAACGACAGCGGGCAGCCCCTGGAGCAGGTGCGGGTGGCCGTGGCCCTGCTGGACGAGGACGATGGGGAGATCGCCCGGGCCAACGGCCTGGTGGGCCTGGACCTGGTGGACGAAGGGGAGACGGCCCCCTTCGCCATCCTCTTCGGGGAGCTGCCAGGGAAGTTCGCCAGCTACCAGGCCTTTCCCATCAGCGCGGTGCCGGCCTACGTGGGCAGCTACTATCGGGACCTGGAGGTCTTTGACCTGGAGACGGAGGGGGAGCGGTACGCCTCCTACACGGTGCGGGGGCGGGTGCGCAACGTCGGGCCGGAGGAGGCGGTGAGCGTGCAGGTGGTCCTCACCGCCTACGATCCCCTGGGCCGGGTGATCGCCATGCGCAAGGTGGTTCCCGAGCACAACGTCATCCCCCGCGGCGGAGAGACCACCTTCATCGCGGTGTTGGCGCCGGTGGGGGGGCCGGTGGAGCAGGTGCGGGCCGTGGCTCAGGGGCGCCGCATCATCCGCTGACACCCGCCAGCATCCCTGGCCTCAACGAAGCAAGCCGTCTCGTTTCCCACACCTCCCCCGCAGATGCCCCATGGAACGCAGGATCGCCCGGCGCGTCCCCCCGTCCCACCCTTTCCGAAAGCCATGCCATCCAAAATCGACTACGCCAACGTTGACTATAGCAGATGGTCCCCGCTGCAGCGCTGGATCCAGGGGGCAGTGCGGCTCCTGATGCGGCTGCTCACCCGGGTCCATGTGGAAGGGTTGGAGCACATGCCTCGCTCTGGGCCCTTCATCCTGGCCATCAACCACCTCTCCCTGCTGGACGCGCCGGTGATGTTCAGCTTCCTGCCCCGGCGGGCCGTGGTCTTCGCCGCGGACAAGTGGCAACGAGCGCCCGGGATCAGCTGGGCCTTGACCACCGTGGGGACGGCCATCTACGTGGCTCGGGGGGAACCGGACCGGCGGGCCCTGCGTCAGGCCTTGACGGTGCTGCGTTCTGGGGGTATCCTGGCCATGGCCCCGGAGGGCACCCGCAGCCGCACCGGCGGCCTGATCCAGGGGCGCGAAGGCGTCGCCTACCTGGCCACCCGGGCTCCCGCCCCCATCTTGCCGGCGGTGGCCTACGGCCAGGAGAAAGCCTTCCACTGCTGGAAGCGCCTGAAAAGGCCGGCCATCCACGTGCGCTTTGGCAAGCTGGTGGAGCTGCCGCCCGGGCGGCACAGCATGGACCAGCTGCACCTCTACACCGAGCAGCTCATGGTCACCCTGGCCCGGATGCTGCCGCCCAGCTATCGGGGCGTCTACGCGGACCGGGTGGCGGAGCCGGAGGCATGAACCCGCCATCCCCTGGGGACTTAGGGTGGGGCGATGGAGGACCTTGGTCTGTCTGGGAAGAGGCTCCGGGGCGTGCTATCGTGGGGGCGAAGATCGACCCACATCAGGCGGGTCGCAGATGGCTCTGTCTGCAGAGCCTGCAGACAAAGCTCATCGAACGCAGCTCGTTGAGCATGAAAGAGATGGCGGATAAAACGGTGAACGGAAGGTGATCTTGACATGGCGCAACTCCATCGATCCAACCAGAAATCGCAGCAGAAATCGAAGCGGAATTCCGGCCTCTTCCTGGCCCTGGCCCTGACCGTGCTGGCCCTGATCCTGGCCGGGTGCGGCGGCTCCAAAGTGGAGGCCGGCCCGGCCGTGGTCAAGGACACGGACCTGGCCGTGGCGCCGGACGCCCTCCCCGAAGGCGAGGACGGCGTCGCCGTCTCCGTGAGCCCATCCCAGGGGCCGGTGGCGCCTTTGGCCGGCGCTTCCCTGGGCACGGAGGTACTGGCCCTGCCCGAGCGGCTGGAGATCCCGGCCATCAAGGTGGACACGCCGGTGATCCCTGTGGGCTGGCAGCAGATCACCCTGAAGGACGGCACGAAGAAGAGCGTGTGGGAGGTGGCGGACTACGCCGCGGGCTGGCACAAGAACAGCGCCCTGCCCGGCAGCTCCGGGAACGTGGTCATCAGCGGCCACAACAACATCAAAGGGGCGGTCTTCCGCAAGCTCTACACCCTGGAGCCCGGGGACACGGTCACCGTCTGGGCGGGAGGGCGCCAGTTCACCTACCGCGTGGACGAGGTGATGATCCTGCCCGAGGCGGACGCCACGCCGGAGCAGCGTCGGCAGAACGCCCAGTGGATCCAGCCCTTCGATGACAGCCGCATGACCCTGGTCAGCTGCTGGCCAGAGAACAGCAACACCCATCGGGTCATCGTGGTGGCCTATCTGGTGGACGACGCCCAGTAGGGGCAGTCGTAACGGCAGGTTGCATAGCCCGCAAAATTAACCTGCGAAACAGACCAAAACAAAGGGCGACCAGACCGGTCGCCCTTTGTCGTGTCGCCCCTTGTCGAGTGCGCCCTCTGTCGCCTGTCACCTGCCTCAGATGTCGAACTTCACCCCCTGGGCCAGGGGCAGGTCGTAGCCATAGTTGATGGTCACCGTCTGGCGCCGGGCGTAGACCTTCCAGGCGTCGCTGCCGCTCTCCCGGCCGCCGCCTGTCTCCTTCTCCCCGCCGAAAGCGCCGCCGATCTCCGCGCCGGCGGTGCTGGTGTTCACATTGGCCAGGCCGCAGTCCGAGCCCCGGTGGGAGAGGAAGTACTCCGCCTCCCGCAGGTCCGTGGTGAAGATGGCCGACGAGAGGCCCTGGGGCACGCTGTTGTGGATGCGGACGCCCTCCTCCAGGGTGCGGAACTTGAGCACGTAGAGGATGGGGGCGAAGGTCTCCTCGCAGACGATGCCCATCTCCGGCGCGCCCTCGATGATGGTGGGCATGACGTAGTGCCCCCCCTCCAGCCCGGGGACCGTCACCACCTGGCCGCCGTAGACCAGGCGTCCTCCCTCGGCCTGGGCCCGCTTGATGGCGTTCAGGTAGTTCTCCACCGCCTGCTCGTTGATCAGCGGCCCCACCAGCACCCCTTCCTCCAGGGGGTTGCCGATCTTCACCGACTCGTAGGCCTTGACCAGCCGGGCCAGGAACTCATCGTAGACGCTCTCCTGGAGGATGAGGCGGCGGGTGGTGGTGCAGCGCTGACCGGCCGTGGCCAGGGCGCCGAAGGCCACCCCCTTCAGGGCCACGTCCATGTCCGCCTGCTCGGTGACGATGGCCCCGTTGTTGCCGCCCAGCTCCAGGAGCACCCGCCCCAGCCGGGAGGAGACCGCCTGGGAGACCACCTTGCCCGTGGGGATGGAGCCGGTGAAGGAGACCAGGGCCACGTTGGGGTCCTTGGTCAGGCTCTCCCCCACCATGCGCCCCTGGTCCACGGCCAGGAGGAAGATGGGAGGCATGTCGTGCCGGGCCAGCACCTGGTGGACGATGCGGGTGGTGGCGATGGCGGTCAGCGGGGCCAGGGGGGAGGGCTTCCAGATCAGGGAGTCCCCCACCACCGCGGCGATGAGCGCGTTCCAGGACCAGACCGCGCAGGGGAAGTTGAAGGTGGTGATCACCCCCACCACGCCCAGGGGATGCCACTGCTCGAAGAGGCGGTGATGGGGCCGCTCGCTGGCGATGGTCAGGCCGTAGATCTGGCGGGAGAGGCCGGTGGCGAAGTTGGCGATGTCGATCATCTCCTGGACCTCGCCCTGACCCTCCACGATGGTCTTGCCCACCTCCAGGGAGACCAGCAACCCCAGGGTCTCCTTGTACTTGCGCAGCTCGTTGCCGATCTCCCGCACGATCTCGCCCCGCACCGGCGCGGGGATGTCCCGCCACTGGTCGAAGGCCACCTGGGCCGCGGTCACCACCCGGTTGTAGTCCTCCGGCGAGGCCACGGCCACCCGGGCCAGCAGCTCCCCGTTGATGGGCGAGTGCACCTCGATGGTCTCCCGGCCAGCGATGGGGCCCCACTCGCCGCTGAAGACCCCGGAATTCACCTCGGCCAGGCCCAGCTCGCTGAAAACCTTCTCCTTCGCAGCTGCAAAATCCATGGTCCACTCCTTTGGAGACTGAGGATGAGGGTGATTCGGTGGTTGGA
>CAYQEB010000037.1:17155-24998 GCA_964416395.1 uncultured Caldilineaceae bacterium
ATGTCCCGTTCCCTGGCCCAGGCCTCCCACTCCTGGGCCGGCCGGGTGGCGAAGATCCGGGCTAGATCCGCCGCGTCCGCGCTGGCCAGACCCAGCGCGTCCAGGAGCCGCTGCCAGAAGTGAGGCTCCAGCGCGGCCAGGGCCACCCAGCCCGTCTCCGCCCGGTAGAGGTTGTAGCCGGGGAGGCCGCCGCCCAGCACCGCGCCCGGCCCGGTGAGGCCGTGGACCAGGGGCAGGGCGAAGGTCTCCGCAGCCTGGGACAGGGCCACCAGGGCGCGGCTCGCTTCCTGTCCCCGGGCCCGGGCCAGGAGCAGCGCCAGGGCCGCGCTCACCGCCTGGGAGGCCCCAGCCAGGTCCGCCAGGAGGGTGCGGGGCAGGGCCGGCGGGCTGACCAGGCCCAGGTCGGCCACGTAGGTCAGGTCGTGGCCGGCCTCGTTCTCCCGCGGGGGCGGGTAGCCGACGATGGCCACGTGGCAGAGCTGGGGAAAGCGGCGGTGGAGCTGGGGCCAGTCCAGGCCCAGGCGGGCCAGGGCCGCCGGCCGGGTAGCGGTGAGGAGCAGGTCGCTCTCGGCCAGGAGCTGGTCCAGGGCCTGGCGCGAGCCTGGATCCTTCAGGTCCAGGGTGCGCACGGTCTGGCCTTGGGTCAGCTGGGCGTAGAGGCTCGGGCTGAAGGCGGCCACCGGGTCCCCGCCGGGGGGCTCCACCTTGGTCACCTGGGCGCCCAGGCGGGTCAACTGGGCCGCGGCCACCGGCCCGGGGATGTTCACGGCCAGGCTGACCACCTGGATGCCCTGCAGGGGCTGGTTCGGGATCTCCATGGGCTTCTCCGGGATGTGAGCGGGGTTGATGCGCTCCTGGCCCCATCTTAGCACGGCCCTGGGGCCCTGGAAAAACCGGGCGTCCGTCCCGTTTTCCATCCCGGTTTGGCGATTCCTCTGCACTCAAGCTATAGTAAAGCGACCCCCTCGCTGACGCTCATCCCCAGATTCCCATCCACTCGCGAGCCATGAAAATCGTAGCCGACCTGCACATCCACTCCCACTACTCCCGGGCCACCAGCAAGCACCTGGACCTGGAGCACCTGGCCCAGTGGGCCCAAATGAAGGGCGTCCACGTGGTGGGCAGCGGGGACATCGCCCATCCCGGCTGGCTCCAGGAGATGCGGGAGAAGCTGGAGCCCGCGGAGGAGGGCCTCTTTCGCCTGAAGGAGGAGCTGGCCGGGCCAGTCCAGGCGGAGGTTCCCCCGGCCTGCCAGGGGACGGTGCGCTTCCTCCTGGCCGGGGAGATCAGCAACATCTACAAGCGCCACGGCAAGGTGCGCAAGGTCCACAACGTGATCTTCGCCCCCTCCCTGGACGTGGTGGCCCGGATCCAGGCGGAGCTGGAGAAGATCGGCAACATCCGCGCGGACGGCCGACCCATCCTGGGGCTGGACTCCCGGGACCTGCTGGAGATCATCCTGGAGGTGGATCCCCGCTGCCACCTGATCCCCGCCCACATCTGGACCCCCTGGTTCTCCCTGCTGGGCTCCAAGTCCGGCTTCGACTCGGTGGAGGAGTGCTTCGGGGACCTGACGGAGCACATCTTCGCCCTGGAGACGGGCCTCTCCTCGGACCCGCCCATGAACTGGCGGGTCTCGGCCCTGGATCGCTACACCCTGGTCTCCAACTCCGACGCCCACTCGCCCCAGAAGCTGGCCCGGGAGGCCACCCTCTTCGACACAGAGCTCTCCTACACCGCCCTCTTCCAGGCCATGCGGAGCGGGGACCCGGGCGCCTTCAAGGGGACCATCGAGTTCTTCCCGGAGGAAGGCAAGTACCACTACGACGGCCACCGCAAGTGCCAGGTCTGCTGGGACCCCCGCACCACCCTGGCCCACGACGGCCTCTGCCCTCGCTGCGGCAAGCCGGTCACCGTGGGGGTGATGCACCGGGTGGAGCTCCTGGCGGATCGGCCCGAAGGGGGACGTCCCGAGCGGGTGCATCCCTTCACCAGCCTCATCCCCCTGCCCGAGGTCCTGGGCCAGGTCCACGGAGTGGGGGCCGGCTCCAAGCGGGTGCAGCGGGAGTATCGCAAGCTCCTCAGCCGCCTGGGACCGGAGCTGGCCATCCTGCAGGATCTTCCCCTGGAGGCGATCCAGGCGGTGGGCGGCGGGCTCCTGGCCGAGGCCATCGCGCGCATGCGCCGGGGCCAGGTGACGGCCCTGCCCGGCTACGACGGCGAGTACGGGGTGATCCAGCTCTTCCCCGGGGGCAAGGAGGCCATCTCCTCCCTGCAGATGGGCCTCTTCTCCGAGGCGAAAGCCAAGCCCGAGGCGAAGGACGCGCCACGCTCGACGGGCGGCGGACAGCAGCCACCGATCGACAACCCACCACCCATCCACAGCCAATCCTTCACCGCCGACCCAATCGCCGAGTCAGCCAGTCACCCGATCACCCGGCCGGCCAATCGCCCGGCCGACGCACCCTCCTTGCCCCACCTGGCCCATCTCAACCCCCAGCAGCGGGAGGCGGTCCTCTGCACGGACAGGCCCCTGGTCATCCTGGCCGGGCCGGGGACGGGCAAGACCCGCACCCTCACCGTGCGCATCGCCCACCTGATCCGAACCGGGCTGGCCGAGCCGGAGCAGATCCTGGCCATCACCTTCACCAACAAGGCTGCGGCGGAGATGCGGGAGCGGTTGACCCAGCTGCTGGGGGACGGGCTGGCCAGCCGCCTGACCATCCGCACCTTCCACGCCCTGGGCGCTCAGCTCCTGCGGGAGCATGGGGACCTCCTGGGGCTGGATCCCCGTTTCGTCATCTGCAGCCCGGAGGAGCAGCGGCAGCTCCTGAAGCAGGCCTGCCCGGAGCTCCCCCCTCGGGCCCTGGACGGCGCGCTGGAGCGGATTGCCCAGGCCAAGAACCGGCTCCTGGCGCCGGACGCCCCGGAGTTGGCTCAGCTCTTCCCCCAGGAGCCAGACTTCCCTGGGATCTACCGCCGCTACCAGGCCCTCCTGGCCCGGAGCCAGGTCCTGGACTTCGATGACCTCATCTTCCTGGCGGTGAAGCTCCTGGCCGAGCACCCTGCCGCCCGGCGGCAGGTCCAGGAGCGCTTCCGCTGGATCTCCGTGGACGAGTACCAGGACGTGAACCAGGCCCAGTATCGGCTGCTGCGCCTGCTGGCCCAGGGTGGGGCTAACCTCTGCGTCATCGGCGACCCGGACCAGGCCATCTACGGCTTCCGGGGCGCGGACCGGAGCTATTTCCTCTCCTTCCAGGCCGACTATCCGGAGGCCCGGCTCCTGCACCTGGAGCGCAACTACCGCTCCACCCAGCTCATCCTGGACGCGGCCAGCCAGGTCATCGCCCGCAGCCCGGACGGCCAGGCCCGGCGCATCTGGTCCGACTTCGTGGACCAGGTGAAGCTGGAGGTCTACCGGGCCCCCACGGACCGGGCCGAGGCGGAGTACGTGGTCCATCGCATCGAGCAGATGGTGGGGGGCACCAGCTACTTCTCCCTGGACTCGGGCCGGGTGGAGGACGACACCCAGCCGGTGGAGCGCAGCCTGGGGGATTTCGCGGTCCTCTACCGGCTGAACGCCCAGAGCCGCCTCCTGGTGGAGGCCTTCCAGCGCTCGGGCATCCCCTTCCAGACCAGGGGGCAGGCCCCCCTCCATGCCCAGGAGCCAGCCCGGACGCTGCTGGCCTTCCTCTGGCTCCTCCACAACCCCCGCTCCCGCCTGCACCTGGAGCGGCTCCTGGCTTCAGGGCCGGGCGCCATCCCCAGGAAGCGCCTGGAGCAGTTGCCGGAGCTGGCCGGCTTCCCCTCCCTGGAGGCCTGGCTGGCCCGGGCGGCCCAGGATCCTGGCCTGGAACCGACCCAGCGGAGGCGGCTCCAGGCGCTGGCCTCCTTCTGGGTCGAGACCGCGCCCCTGGCCGCTCTGCAGCCTCTGCCCCAGCTCATCCAGCGGCTCCACGCCTTCGCCCAGCCCTGGGCTCAGCTCCCCCAGGAACCGGCGATCCTCCAGCGCCTGCTGGCCTGGTCCCAGGAGGCGGGCGAACTGGTCGACTTCCTGGAGGCGGTGGCCCTGGAGAGCGAGACGGACGTCTACGATCCCCGGGCGGACCGGGTGGCCCTCATGACCCTGCACGCGGCCAAGGGGCTGGAGTTCCCGGTGGTCTTCCTGGTGGGGTGTGAGGAGGGGCTCCTGCCCTATCTGCCGGAGAAGGGGCGGGTGGACGTGGAGGAGGAGCGGCGGCTCTTCTACGTGGGCATGACCCGGGCCCAGCGCAAGCTGGTCCTGACCCACGCGGGGCGGCGCTTCCTCTTCGGCCAGGCCACGGAGAACCGGCCCTCCCGCTTTCTGGAGGACATCCAGGCCGCGCTCAAGGAGCTGCGGGAGGCTCGGGCCCGGCCCCGGCGTCCCCGGGAGGAGGGGATGCAACTAAGTCTCTTCGACCTGGGCGGAGAGGGCTGATCTGGGCTCCTGCCAGGGTCACAGGGGCCAGAAGACGGGGATGAGCAGGGTGGCGGTCAGCCAGGTGATGAGGGTCAGGGGCGCGCCCATGCGCAGGTAGTCCGCGAAGGTGTAGCCGCCGGGTCCCATGACGATGGCGTTGGTCTGGTAGCCCATGGGGGTGAGGAAGCTGGCGCTGGATCCGAAGGCCAGGGCCATGAGCAGGGGCGTGGGGTGGATGCCCAGGTTGGCGGCCAGGGAGAGGGCGATGGGGGTGAGGAGCACGGCCACCGCGTTGTTGGAGATGAGCTGGGTGAGCAGGGCTGTGAAGAGGTAGAAGGCGGAGAGCAGGACCACCGGATGGCTGGAGCCGGCCAGGCCCAGGATCTGCTCCACGGCCAGGGCGGCCAGGCCGGTGCTCTGCATGGCCATGCCCAGGGGGATGGTGCTGGCCAGGAGCAGGAGGGTGGCCGGATCCAGGGCGTCCAGGGCCTCGTCCACCCGGATGCACTTGGTGAGGAGCATGAGGGCCGCGCCGGCCACGGCCAGCAGCACGATGGGCAGGGCCGTGGTCGCGGCCAGGAGCACCACCGCCCCCATGATCAGGAGGGCGGTGCGGTTCTTGGTGCGGCGAACGATGGCGCTCTCCACCCCCTCCACCAGCATGAACTTCATCACCTCGCAGGCCGTGCGCAGCCGCTCTGGCTCCCCCTGCAGGAGCAGCACGTCCCCGCTCTCCAGGCGGATGGAGCGCAGCCCCTTGCGCCGGTGGCCACCCCGGCGCTCCAGCCCCATGATGCGCACCCCGAAACGTCGGTAGAGGCCCAGGTTGCGGATCTCCCGGCCCACGGCGGGGGAATCGGGCAGGACCACCGCCTCCACCACGTGCTGCTCCACGCTCTGCACTGGGGCCCGGCGTTCGTCCTCCAGGATGGAGGCGGGGGAGAGCTGCATGGCCTCCATGAACTGGGCCAGCTGGTTGGGGCTGCCCGTCACCATCAAGGCGTCCCCTTGCTCCATGACCAGCTCCCGGGCCTCCCCTCCCCGGTAGATGCGTCCGTCTCGGAAGAGCTCCAGCAGCTCCACGCCTGGCTCCCCGGGCGGGTTGTCCGGGGCCCGGCTTTCCAGGGGAGTCCGTCGGGGCTGGCCCACCCGCCGGTGATGGCGCATGGGGGGCAAGGGGCGGCTTCCCGAGGGGAGCTGGCTGGGCAGACGGAAGACCTGGTCCACTCGCTTTCCCAGGACCAGGCTTGTTGGCTCCACGATGAGCTCGGTGATGTAGGCGGCCTCCTCGCCTCGGGTGTTCACCAGGCCGGAGAGGGGTTCCCGGTCCGGGAGGAGGCGCTGGCTGAAGAGGACGATGAAGGTGGCGCCCACCAGGACGTAGACCAGGCCCAGGGGGGCGAAGGTGAAGAGGCGGAAGCCAGGGCCGCCGGCCTCCCGGTAGAGGTCGTCGATGAGGATGTTGGTGCTGGTGCCGATGAGGGTCATGGTTCCGCCCAGGATGGCGAAGTAGCTCACCGGGATCATGAGCTTGGAGGGGCGGATGCCGAAGCGGCGGCTCAGGGAGAGGAGCACAGGCACCATCATCACCACCACCGGGGTGTTGTTCATGAAGGCGCTGGCCAGGGGGATGATCAGGGCCAGGAGGAGGAGCAGGCGGGTGGTGTTGCCGTTGGAGAAGCGGGCCAGGGTGATGGTCACCGTCTCCAGAGCGCCTGTGCGCATGAGCCCCGCACTGAGGACGAACATGGCCCCGACGGTCACCGTGGCCGTGCTGGAGAAGCCGGCCAGGGCATGGCGCACGTCCAGGATGCCGCTCAACCCCAGGGCTGCGATGGTCAGCAGGGCGGTCACTTCCATGGGCAGCCAGCGGGTGACGAAGAGGGTGACGGTGGCGGCCAGGATGATGAGCAGGAGCAGGATGTCCACGGGTGCGCCTTCCTGGTGGCTACCATCCAGCGATGGGGCGAGCAGCGATACGAGACACAAAAACACCCGACCAGGGAGAGGCGGCCGGGTGTTCCAGGTGGAGCGGGCGATCGGACTCGAACCGACGACATTCAGCTTGGGAAGCTGACGTTCTACCACTGAACTACGCCCGCATCTGTCTGATATATTATATGAACCCGCTGGATCCCTGTCAAGTTTAGCGGATCCAGCGCTCCCGGCGCAGAACACGGATTTCCAGGAGCCAGGCTACCATTGACCCGCCCTCCTGGATCCGAAACCCATCCACCAAGGAGCCACCATGGATCACCGACTCGAACCTCCTCTGGAGCTTCCCTTGCCCCGGCTCGCGGCCCAGTTCCTCCTGCGCTCGGACGTGGTTTTCCTGAACCACGGCAGCTTCGGCGCCTGCCCTCGGCCCGTCTTCCAGCGCTACCAGGCCTGGCAACGGGAGCTGGAGGCCCAGCCAGTGGACTTCCTGGTCCGTCGCCTGCCCCATGAGCTCGCCCAGGCCCGGCGCGCCCTGGCGGCGTACGTGGGCGCGGCGGAGGACAACCTGGTCTTCGTGCCCAACGCCACTTTCGGGGTGAACATCGTGGCCCGCTCCCTGGATCTCCAGCCTGGGGACGAGGTGCTCACCACCAACCACGAGTACGGGGCTGCGGAACGGGCCTGGCGCTTCAACTGCCGTCAGCGGGGGGCTCGCCTGGTGCATCAGCCGCTGCCCCTGCCCGTCCAGGAGCCAGGGGAGCTGGTGGAGGCCCTCTGGCAGGGAGTCACGCCCCGGACCCGGGTGATCTTCCTGAGCCACATCACCTCGCCCACGGCCCTCATCCTGCCGGTGCAGGCCGTCTGTCAGCGGGCCCGGGAGGCGGGCATCCTCACTGTGGTGGATGGGGCCCACGCTCCCGGCCAGGTGGAGTTGGATCTGGAGGCGTTGGGCGCAGACTTCTACACCGGGAACTGTCACAAATGGCTCTGTAGCCCCAAAGGCGCGGCCTTCCTCTACGCCCGGCCCGAGCGCCAGGCCCTGCTGGATCCCCTGGTGGTGAGCTGGGGGTGGGAGAGCCTGCGGCCTGGTCCTTCCCCCTTTCTGGACTACTTCGAGTGGACCGGCACCGTGGATCCGTCGCCCCTGCTCAGCGTCCCCCATGCCATTCGCTTCCTGGAAGAGTGGAACTGGCCGGCGGTCCGGGAGGCCTGCCACCGTCTGGCCGTCACCACCCGGGCCCGCATCCAGGAGCTGACCGGCCTGCCGCCACTCTGCCCGGATGGATCCGACTGGTGGGTGCAGATGTTCGCTGCGCCCTTGCCCGCACCCCCGGGCTCGGCTTCGGCCCTGCGGGAACGGCTGTGGACGGAGTTTCGGGTGGAGGCGCCGGTCCTGGAATGGGAGGGGCAGACGCTGCTCCGGGTTTCCGTCCAGGCCTACAACCGCCCGGATCAGATGGATCG
>CAYQEB010000037.1:25098-36679 GCA_964416395.1 uncultured Caldilineaceae bacterium
CCGTGCTCGCCCTCTCTGATCTGGTTTGCAGCCTGGTTCTGCCGGTTACTGCCCCCGTTGATCCGGGTTCAGGATCCAGTCCACCAGGTTGTTCAGCTCTTCCTCGCTCAGCTTCTCGCCGAAGTTCTGGGGCATGACACCGCTGGGGTAGCCTTCCACGATGTAGGCATTGGGATTGACGATGCTCTCTCGCACGTACTCCTCGGCACTCATGCCCTCCACCCGGGAGCCTGCCTCGGTGGCCAGCTTGGTGAGGTCTGGCCCCACAGTGCCCACGGCTCCGGGAACGCCGGCCAGGGTGTGGCAGCCGCCACAGCCCAAAGTGGCGAAGATGTCGGCTGGATCCCGGGGGCCAGCGGTCTCCTTGGGGGCTTCCTCTGCGGGGGGAGCGGCCTCCCCTTCCACCGCGGCGATGGTCTGCTGCTTGCAGGGCACCGGGACGTCCTGGAAGCACTGCCAGGGGTCCTCCTCGGCCGTCTGCTCCAGGGCCGTTTTCTCCCAGTTCAGGACGAACTTGACCACGTCGTTCACCTGGTCATCTCGGAAGGGGCCGCCGTAGCGATGGCTCCAGGTGGGCATTTCCTGGGCCCACTGGCTGTTCTTCTTGCTGGGGCGGCCCGAGGCCACGGTCAGCTTGATGTACTGCTCCAGAGAGCCGGCGAACTTCACGTCCTTGATGCGCCGGGTGAAGAAGTAGTGGCTGTTCAGGGCGGGGGCTACAGCCGGCAGACCCTTGCCGTCCTCCCCGTGACAGGTGGTGCAGTTGTTCTTGAAGAGGGCCGCGCCGTTCTCGATGCTGCGCCCTTCCCAGTTCAGGGTCTGCACCTCCATCCGGGCATCCTCTGTGAAGAGCACCACCAGGACGAAGGCAAACATACCCAGGGAAGCGAGGATGCCAAGGATGATCTTCAGGATCGGCGATTTAATGAACAAACCTTGCATTGGTCACCTCACTCCGCGCTGTCCTGGGGGGCCATGACCTCAAAGATCCGCTGGAAGTACTCGGTCTTGGGGCCGTACTGTTCCCAGTAGTAGGAATTTTTGTGCAGCCAGAAGTGCTTCAGGAAAGTCTCCTCGGTGCCTTCCGGGCTCACCCAGTGGATCTCCCAGTCGATCTGCTTGAGATCTGCCTGCACCTGGCTGATGATCAACAGGCCATACGGGTTGTTGAAGTTGGGATCCTTCTTCTCCCAGACGTCGATGAGCTCCCGGTACTCCTCCATGATCTTCGTGAACTCCGGATCCTCGTACTCGACCTCGTCCCGAGTGTCCCAGGTGCCCACGGGCAGATGCTCGTAACCCACCTCCCGGACCGGGCCCATGCCCTCTTCGGGCATCATCTCCTGGACCACCTCCACCGGGGCGGCGGCCTGCACCGCGTAGTTGGGCGTGCCCATCCAGCTCAGGACGATCATCACCGCGCCGGCCACGATGCCCGAGACGATGGCCACCCGGCGGTCCTTGCCCCGGCGACTGGGGTTGGGATCCAGGTAGGGGATGGCGGCCAGGAGGACCAGCAGGATGCCGGGGATGTAGACGCCGGCGATGGTCTTGTCGGCCACCTTCAGCAGCCCCTGGAGCCAGTAGAAGTACCAGGGCGCCACCGTGTGCAACGGCGTGGACTGGGGATTGGCGATGTGCTCCAGCGGCGCCTGGAAGAAGAAGACGGTGAGGAGGGTCAGCAGCGCCGTGGTTCCCATCAGGAAGCTCAGCTCGTCGATGGCCACATCCGGCAGGAAGTAGACCCGCCGGTCCGCGGGGATGCGGTTGGCCGTGTCCTGGCCCACCTCCTCCTCACTGGCAGGCAGGCTGATGCCGAAGTGGACCACCTTGTAGTAGTGGACAAAGAAGAACAGGATCAGAATGGCTGGAAGGAACAGGACGTGCAATAAATAGAAACGCATCAGGCCATTGGCCCCGATGTCCGGAGCGCCGCGAGCCAGCAGGTTGACCGTCTCGCCCACGATGGGCGGGGGCACGGCTTCGGCCATGGACGTGCCGATGGTCACCGCCCAGAAGGCCAGCTGATCCCAGGGCAGCAGGTAGCCGGAGAAGCTGAGGAAGAGGGTGACCACCAGCAGGACCACACCGGAGAACCAGGTGAACTGGCGGGGGGCCTTGTAGCTGCCCGTCAGATAGGTCCGGACCATGTGGGCTGTGACGATGGCCACCATGGCCTCGGCCCCCAGGCGGTGCAGATCCCGCAGGAACTGGCCGAAGGGCACGTTGTTCAGCAGCCGGATCATGTCGGTGTAGGCCCGTTCTGGCGTGGGCGCGTACCAGATCATGAGCAGGATGCCGGTGATCAGCTCCAGGAAGAAGAGGTAGGTGGAGAGCAGGCCCAGCCGGAAGGTGTGGTTCCAGCGGGTGACGCTCTCGTGGTAGTAGGTGGGCTTGATGTGGAGCAGGAATGTCTCGCTGTGGGGTTTGAGCCGGGGATTCGGCCGTCCCGGAGGCACCCCCTGGAGCATCCGCCGGAACTCTCCCGGAGGGATGCCCGCGGTGATCCGGGTGAAGACGTCCTCCCCAATCGCAGCCAAGGCGCCCAGCACGCCCTTGTTGCGAATGTCCTGTGTGAGACTCATAAACTGTATCTCCTTCGCTGGTCCGTTGCTGGAAACCTGTTCTTCGACATCTGCCGGCTACATCCACCGACTATATCTAGCGCTCCAGGCGCAAGGGGGCAAAGCAGGTGTGGAACAACGAGGATGCAGACTTCCTATGCACGTCGCGTTCCACACCCGTCTCAGATCGCTTGTTCCCCTCGTTGGAAAAAATGGGTTGTTCTGGTGCCTGAATTGTGGATGGCTGTCAGCCCGTGGGAGGGGATCAGCCTGTGCCCCGGGCCGGGGATTGGCTGGACGGTTTGCCCAGGATCCGCTTGCCCGTGTCCACGACGATCTCGGCGTCCGGGCTGGGGATCTCTGGCGGTGCGATGTCGTCCCCGACATCCTGGGTCTTGGCCACTGTCTCACCGCCCTGGCGCACCTCGATGACGAACTGGTCCAAGGAGCGAGGCGCCGGCCCCTCGATGTAGTAGCCCTCTCGGGTGAACTTGGAGCCGTGGCAGGGGCACTCGAAGCGGGTGCGAGCCGGCTCCCACTTGTAGAGGCAGCCCAGGTGGGTGCAGACCATGTAGAGGGCCTTGGGCCCTTTCTCGGTGTTGACCAGCCAGAATTTGCCCGTGGGGTTGCCGATGGGGACGTGTTTCGGATCCGAGGGCAAGCTCGCGGCCGGCCCCAGCGGGAACTCGCCACCGAACTCGCCAGCTCGGAAGCGGGGGTACATGAACTTGAACGTGGCCAGGCCTCCCTCCAGCATGACCAGCCCGAGAGCCGCGCCCCAGGCGTAGGCCAGGAACTCCCGCCGGTTGATGCCCGGCTGCCCCACCTCCTGGGGAGCGGCCTTGCCAGCCGGCGCTGCCTTGGGACGGGCAGGAGCGCTGGGCTTGGCCGCCGGTGCGCCGCCCTTCTTGGCCGCGGCCTTGGCTTTGGCCGCCGCGATGCGGGCTGCCTGCTTGTCCGCTCCACTCGCTGGAGCGTTCTTCGGTGCGCTGGTCTCCGCCTTCGGTGCGGGCGCGGGGGCGGGCTTAGACGCTTCCGTCTTGGGCGCTTCGGCTTTAGGCGCTTCTGCCTTGGGCGTTTCCGGCTTGGGCGCCGGTGTGGACGGGGCGGACTTGAGCTCGCTCACGTCCTTGCCCAGGCGAGCCGCGGCCCGTCGCTTTGCCTCCTCGATGCGCTTCCTGCGTCGTTCTTCCGGGCTCAGCTCACTGGTTTCATCTGCCATGGTTCTGGCCTCCTTTCTGGCTCTGCCAGATCAGCAATCGCGCTGAAAAAATGCGGTGCAGCTTTCCAAATTGGGTGATGGCGTGGTGGAGTGAAGACGGTGTTTCCGACTTGGCGGCTGAATTCGGCTGAATTCAAGGCGTCGAGGCAAAATTTGGGGCGAAGTATATCACAGCGGGGATCGATTGTCAAAATTATCACAAATGGCCGCGCCTCGATCCAGGGGCTGGATCCGACCTGGTTTGGCCTGGCTCAGGGGCCAGATCGGAGACCAGATCGAACCGGGGATCCCCTGGCGAAGCGCGGCCTTCCTTTGGCTCAGAACCGGATGGCCTGGATCCGGATAGCCTGGATCCGAAAGGTGCAGCCCCCGTTCCAGATCAGAGGGCGGCCAGGCGCTCCTGGATCTGTCGGTGACGGGCCTGGAGCTCGGCCAGCTTGTCCCGCTCTCGTTGGACCACCTGGGCCGGCGCCTTCTGGACGAAGCCCTCCCGGCTCAGGAGCTCCTGGGAGCGGCGGATCTGCTGCTCCAGCTTGGCCAGCTCCTTCTCCAGCCGCTTCCGCTCGGCAGCCAGGTCCACCAGGCCAGCCAGGGGCAGGTAGACGGTGACGCCCCCCGCGGTCAGGGTCACCGCTTTCTCCGGCGCGGGGAGGCTCTCGGCCAGGGTCACCTGGGCCGGGTCCAGCCGGGCCAGTTCCAGGAGCAGGGACAAATTGTCCTGGAGCAGGGCCAGCTGCTCCCCGGCGCTGATCATGGCGCTGATGCGGCGGCTGGGGGTCACGTTGTACTCGCTGCGGGCGTTGCGGATGGCTCGAATGATCTCCTGCAGACGGCCGAAGTCCTCCTCCGTCCCCTGGTCCCGCAGCTCGGGCATGGCCTGGGGCCAGCGGCTGGTCATCAGGGATTCGCCCCGCTTGCTGACCGCCTCCAGATGGCCCCAGATGGCCTCGGTGACGAAGGGCATGTAGGGGTGGAGCAGGCGCAGGCTCTGTTCCAGGACATGGGCCAGGACCTGTCGGGTGGCCTGGGCGGCCTTCTCGTCCTCCCCGTAGAGGCGGATCTTGGCTGCTTCGATGTACCAGTCACAGTACTCGTTCCAGAGAAACTCGTAGAGTTGGCGGCCAGCCTCCCCCAGCTGCCACTCCTCGATCAGCCGGGTCACTTCGTCCCGGACAGCGGCCAGGCGACTCAGAATCCAGCGGTCGGCCAGGGTCAGCTCCGGGAAGGGGGGCAGGGCGTAGGTCACGTTGTGGATGTCCTCGGTGTGGGCCAAGGCCATGTCCCGGCCCTCCAGGTTCATGACCACGAAGCGGGCCGCGTTCCAGATCTTGTTGGCGAAGTTGCGGTTGGCCTCCACTCGGGTGAGGCTCAGTTTCATATCGTTGCCCGGGGTGCTGCCGGTGAGCAGGGTGAAGCGTAGGGCGTCCGCGCCGTACTTGGCGATGAGCTCCAGGGGATCCAACACGTTGCCCAGGCTCTTGCTCATCTTGCGTCCCTGCTCGTCTCGGACCAGGCCGTGGAGGTAGACGTAGCGGAAGGGCTCCTTGCCCGTCATCTTCAGCCCCAGCATGATCATCCGAGCCACCCAGAAGAAGAGGATGTCGTACCCGGTCTCCAGGACGGTGGTGGGGTAGAAGCGCCGGTAGTCCGGGGTCTCCTCCGGCCAGCCCAGGATGCTGAAGGGCCAGAGGCCGCTGCTGAACCAGGTGTCCAGCACGTCCGGGTCCTGCTCCAGCTTCACCGGCTCGCCGTAGTGGGCGATGGCTTTCTCCATGGCCTCGCTCTCGTTTCGGGCCGGGAAGACCGTGCCGTCGGGCCCGTACCAGATGGGGATGCGGTGTCCCCACCAGAGCTGGCGGCTGATGCACCAGTCCCGGATGTTCTCCATCCAGTGGAAGTAGACCTTCTCGAAGCGCCGGGGGATGATCTGGATGGTCCCGTCTCGGACCACCTGGATGGCCGGCCCGGCCAGGGGCTTGGTCTTCACCCACCACTGCTCGCTGAGCAGCGGCTCCACCACCGTGTGGCAACGCTGGCAGTGGCCCACCTGGTGGACGTGCTCCTCTTCCTTCACCACCAGCCCGGCTTTGCGCATGTCCTCCCAGAGCTTCTTCCGGGCCTCGAAGCGGTCCAGCCCCGCGTAGGGGCCGGCCTCCGCGTTCAGGGTGCCGTCCGGGTTCATGATGTTGATGAAGGGCAGGTCGTGCCGCTTGCCGATCTCGTAGTCGTTGGGATCGTGGCCCGGGGTCACCTTGAGCACGCCGGTGCCGAACTCCGGGTCCACGTGTTCGTCCGCGATGATGGGGATCTCCCGGTTCAGGATGGGCACCAGCGCGGTCTTGCCGACCAGGTGCTTGTAGCGCTCGTCCTCCGGGTGGACGGCCAGGGCCGTGTCCCCCAGGATGGTCTCTGGGCGGGTGGTGCTCACCTCCACGTAGCCCCCTTCCTTCAGAGGGTAGCGGAAGGTGTAGAGCTTGCCCTGCACCTCCTCGTACTCCACCTCCAGGTCGCTGATGGCGCTGCCGCAGCGGGGGCACCAGTTCACCAGGTAGCTGCCCCGGTAGATGAGTCCCTCCTCGTAGAGGCGGATGAAGGCCTCCACCACCGCGTTGCTCAGGCCATCGTCCAGGGTGAAGCGCTCCCGAGTCCAGTCGCAGGAGATGCCCATGCGCCGCTGCTGTCGGGTGATGCGGTCGTGGTACTCGTCCTTCCAGGCCCAGACCTCCTGGACGAAGCGCTCCCGGCCCAGGTCCTGGCGGGTGATGCCCTGCTCCGCCAGCTTGCGCTCCACCACGTTCTGGGTGGCGATGCCGGCATGGTCCGTGCCGGGGATCCAGAGGGTGGGCTGGCCCAGCATGCGGTGGTGGCGGATGAGCATGTCCTCGATGCTGCTGGTGATGGCGTGGCCCAGGTGCAGGGCCCCGGTGACGTTGGGGGGCGGCATGGCGATGACGAAAGGCTCCGCGCTGGGATCCGCCAGGCCGCTCTCCTCCTGCTGCTCCGGGTGGAAGAAGCCCTGCTTCTCCCACCAGTCGTAGAGGCGTTCCTCCCACTCCTGGGGATTGTAGGTTTTGGGCATGGCCTGTTGGGCGGCCGTGGCTTTCTGTTCGCTGGTCTGTTCGGGTGTCTGTGTGCTCATGGTCTCCTCTGGGCTGCTGTTCGAACGCCGGCAGTGCTTCGCTCCTGGGCTGTGGGCCCATGCAAAAAGCCGCTTCCATCTTCAAGGACGAAGCGGCTCCGCGGTACCACCTTGATTGGCGATCCGTCCCGGCTGTCCTGGACGAACAGGGACGAACCGCCCTCTCGTGCGCTGTAACGGGCGGACCCGGATGCGACTACCCTCGCCCTGGCGAGCTCCCCGCATCGACCTTCCCGGCGACTTTCTCCGCTGCCCTGACGAACGACCCTTCCAGCCCACGAGGTCGCCTCTCTGGCGCCGGCTGGCGGATACTCCTCCGGTGCACTGCCGTTGAAACGATTTCGGTTGGCTGCAGTATAGCGGACCCGGTCCGGGTTGTCAACAATTTCTCGAGGCTCTTTCTTCCTCTGCCAGGCCCTATTTTCCCCTTCCTCTGGGGTGCTGCTTCGTGATACCTTGTCCACCAAACGTTGCTTTTTTCAACCATTTTCCTGCTGATCGAGCATTTTCCTGCTGATCGAGCCTCTATGGGTAGGGATGATAGACCATGGCCACCTTGCGCAAAAACAGTCTCCACTTCCTAGGCATCCTCGCACTGGCCATCCTGGCCGTCTTTCTGGTCCTGCATGGCCGTTCTTCCTGGGTCGCGGCCCAGCGCCCCTCCCAGGAGCCGGTCTACCTGGCCATTGCCCGCTCCACGGACTACCTGGTCCGCCACACGGGCGAGGACGGCCGCTTCGACTACCGCCTGAACATGGATCCCAGCGTCTCCGTATCGAACCGGTACAACCTGCTGCGGCATGCAGGGGCCATCTACGCCCTGGGCATGGCCTACGAACAGCGCCCGGACGCGCAGGTGAAAGCGGCCATGGAACGAGCCGGCCGCTACCTGCACCAGGTGGCCATCGACCCTGTGCCTGAGGAGAAGGGCCTGCTGGCCGTCTGGTCCCGGCCCGAGATCACCGGGCGAGACAAGCCGCCCGAGGCCAAGCTGGGGGGCACGGGCCTGGGCCTGGTGGCCCTGCTCTACCTGGAAAAGGTGCATCCAGGATTCACCCCTATGGAGCAGCTGCGGCAGATGGGGCGCTTCATCCTCTACATGCAGAAGGAAGACGGCAGCTTCTACTCCCGGTACATCCCCGCCAAAGGCGGCCGTCGGACCAAGCCCCGCTCCCGCTACTATCCGGGCGAGGCGGCCTTGGGGTTGATCCTGCTCTACCAGGCGGATCCGGATCCGGTCTGGTTGGAGGCGGGGACCCGGGCCCTCCTCTACCTGGCCCAGCAGGATGCGGATCGGAAGAACGTGGCCGCGGATCATTGGGCCCTGCTGGCCACGGAGCAGCTCTTCGCGCTGCCGGAGGAGGCCCTCTCCCCCGCGGACCGGGAGCAGCTCCTGGCCCATGCCATCCAGATCGTGGAGAGCATCCTCCAGGATCAGATGACCAGCGGGGTGCGTCCCATGTACATTGGCAGCTTCTCCTCCACAGGCAAGGTGACGCCCACTGCCACCCGTCTGGAGGGCCTGCTGGCCGCCCTGAGCTTCCTCCCGCCGGAGGAGGCGGAGCTGCGGGCTCGGGTGCAGAGCAGCGTGGCCAAGGGCATGCACTTCCTCCTTTGGGCCCAGGTGGAAGCGGGCGAATTCTCCGGCGCGTTCCCTCGGGCCATCGCCCGCCTGCCCGAGACGGACCCGGACGCGGAGAAGTTCAACCCCCGGGCCCGGGAGGTGCGCATCGACTACGTGCAGCACGCCCTCAGCGCCATGATCCGGTACGCGCAGATGGCCCGGTGACGGGCCATCCATCCACTGCCGGATCGGTTTTTTTTCCTCGCTTCTCGGGCGACTTCGCCTAGCCCTCTCGCCGTCCCCGCCGCTTGCGCCGCCGGGAGCGGCCTCCCCCGGAACGTCCACCAGCGCGCTTGGCTCGCTTTGCCTCCTGCTGCACTCGCTCGCCTCGCTGGGGCAGGGTCTCCTCCCCGGGGAAGAGCTGAGGCGCGTGCAGGGACTCCTGGTAGAAGTCGTCCACCAGCATGGCCAGCAGGGTCTGGCCCTCTTCGTCCTCCAGCCACTCCCGGATCAGGGGCAGGAAGCGCTGCATGCGTTCGGTCTGTAGCTTGTCTCGCCCTCGCAGCCGAGCCTCCAGCAGCACGGTCACCCGCTCGGAGACTACCCGGGCCACGTCCTCCTCGCTGGGCAGGGGGCGCTGCTCCATCTCGATGCCGTAGCGTTTGGCGATGCGGTCCAGCTGCATCTGCTCCCCGATGTTCTCCACCAACGTGATGGCCACACCCCGAGCCCCGGCCCGGGCCGTGCGCCCTGCCCGGTGGATGTAGGCTTCCAGGTCCTCTGGCGGCTCGTACTGGAAGACGTGGGAGAGCTCCGGGATGTCGATGCCCCGAGCCGCCACGTCCGTGGCCACCAGGAAGCGCAGCTTGCCCGCCCGCACCCGGTTGAGCACCTGCTCCCGGGCCTTCTGGCTCAGGTCCGAGCTGATGCGGTCTGCATCGTAGCCGAAGCGCTGGAGCACGATGGTCACGTAGTCCACGGTGCGCTTGGTGTTGCAGAAGATGATGGCCGAGGCCGGGTTCTCCACCTCGATGAGCCGGACCAGGTTGCGATCCTTCTTCATGGGGGGCGTCACGTAGAAGACGTGCTCCGCCGCGCTCACGTGGACCCGGTCCCGGCTCAGGCTCAGGAAGGCCGGCTCGGTGAGGAACTGGCGGGCCAGGCGCATGACGTGGGCCGGGAAGGTGGCGGAGAACATGTAGCCGTGGATGCGCCGTTTGGGCAGGTAGCGCTGCACTTCCCGCATGTCCGGGTAGAAACCCATGGAGAGCATGCGGTCCGCCTCGTCGAAGACCAGGAAGCGCAGGTCGTCCAGACGCAGGTTGCGGCGCAGGAGGTGGTCCAGGATGCGGCCTGGCGTGCCGATGACCAGGTGGGCGCCCTTCTCCAGGGCCTGGATCTGGGGCCCGTACTTGACGCCGCCGTAGATGGCCACGCTGCGCACCCCGGCACCCTGGGCCAGGAGGGCCGCCTCCTTCGCCACCTGCTGGGCCAGCTCCCGGGTGGGCACCAGGATCAAGGCCTGGCAGACGGGCTTGTCCGGGTCGATGCGGTCCAGGATGGGCAGGAGGAAGGCGCCGGTCTTGCCGCTGCCCGTGCGGGACTGGACCATCAGGTCCCGGCCAGCCAGCATGTAGGGGATGGCCTTGGCCTGCACGGGCATGAGCTTGGTCCAGCCGGCGTTGGCCGCCGCGGCCTGCATACGCGGGGAGAGGTCCGCCAGGGTGACGGGGGGCAGGGCGTCCTCCGGCTCCACCACGTCCTCCGGGTGGAGCTCCTCTGGGCCACCCGCGCCGTTCGAGGACGTCTCGTCGTCCTCCGACCTGGGGGCAACCGGGTCGGAGGCGGGTTCCGATGCAAATTGGGGTTCGTCGTCGGGATGGGTCATGGGTTCTGTCATGGATTGGGTTGTCGGTTCAGTCATCAGAGTCTGTTCGTTTCCTTGAAGGTCGCGAGAGGCGTCTCGCAGAGTCGATCCCCGGCCCGAGTCCGGGCCAGGCGAGCGGGGCTGCCAGGTAGGTGAGGATTCTCGGAAGAGGAGGTCCAGCTACAGCAGTTCCTGGGGACATTATACCAGCAGTCCGGGCAAATGGCCGTATCCAGGCAGGGGTGGCCGATCCCCGGGCCTCAGGGCGCAGGCAACGTTCGATCCAGGAAGGCCTGGACCTTTTCCCAGAACTGGGGATGGGTGTGGCAGTCGCTGTGTCCTTTGCCGGGGACGATCCAGAGCTGGACTTTCCCTTCCCGGCCCGCGGCGGCCAGGGCCTGGGCCTGCTCCAGGGGAATGGTTTCGTCCTTCTCGCCGTGGATGAGGAAGATGTGGGCTTCCGCCTGGCCGATGTTGTTCATCGGCGCGATGCGATCGAAATCCAGGCCGAAACGCAGGCGCATGTAGGCCAGAAGGAAGCGGGCCACGAAGCCGGGCACATGGCGCTTGCGGAACTCGTGGCGCATCACCGCCACCGGGTGGGAGATGGCCCCCACGGTGACCACGCTCTGGATGCGGGGATCCCAGCCGGCCGCATCGATGGCCGCTCCCCCGCCCACGGACAGACCGACGACACCCAGGCTGGGGGAGTCGGTCTGCCCGCCGCCCAGGACGAACTCCACTGCGGAGAGCACGTCCTCCGCGAAGGTGGCCACGGTGGGCCGCTTCAAGGGGGAGCTGCTGCCGTGGTTGCGGGCGTCGAAGGCCAGCAGGTTGTAGCCCATGGAATGGAGGGCCCGGATGTAGGGCCGCATCCGACCCAGGTTCCGGGCCCAACCGTGGACCAGAACAAGGGTGGGGGCGTTTGGCGCTCCGGGGATCCACCAGGCGTAGAGGTGGCCGCCCTGGGCCGCGGGGATGGAGAGCTCCTGGAAGGGGATCCCATCTGCCTGGGGGGTGACGTCATGGGGCCTGCGCGGGTAGCGGTACATGCTCTCCACCAGTCGGTCCAGGCCCAGCACGGCCAGGCCCAGGGCAAGCAGCGTCCAGAGAAATGTCATGGCAAAGTCCGGTTTGGGATGTCTGTGGGACGATGGTGGATATGGCGCCGCACCCGATGCCATATCATGTTCGGTGCGGTGGTCATGACCGTAGGGGCGACCGG
>CAYQEB010000038.1:0-6930 GCA_964416395.1 uncultured Caldilineaceae bacterium
AGTTCGTGCCCAAGCCCTTCAAGCAGCCGCCCCCCTTCAACGCCTGGAACGAGCTGCACCTGCCCCCGGAATGGCCCCTGGCCTTCTACGAGATGAGCTTCCTCCTGCCCCACTTCCTGGAGGAGGGCCGGGGCGCCATCGACGTCTACTTCACCCGGGTCTACAACCCCATGTGGATCAACCCGGACGGCTTCATGTGGCTGAAGGCCCTCCAGGACGAGGAGAAGATCAAGTGCCACGTGGCCTTGACCCCCACCTGGAACGAGTCGGCCTGGTTCGCGGACTACGTGCTGCCCATGGGGCACGCGGGGGAACGCCACGATCTCATGAGCCAGGAGACCCACGCCGGCCAGTGGATCGCCTTCCGCCAGCCGGTGCGGCGGGTGGCCCTGGAACGGGCCGGGAAGAAAGTGCGCTTCACCTACGAGGCCAACCCTGGGGAGGTCTGGGAGGAGAACGAGTGGTGGATCGAGCTGTCCGCCCGCATGGACCCGGACGGCAGCCTGGGCATTCGGCAGTGGTTCGAGAGCCCCTACCGGCCAGGCGAGATCATCACCGTGGAGGAGTACTACCGCTGGATCTTCGAGAACAGCGTCCCGGGCCTGCCGGAAGCCGCGGCCGCCGAGGGGCTCAATCCCCTGGACTACATGCGCAAGTACGGCGTCTTCGAGGTGACCCGGACCAACTACACGCCCTACGAGAAGGAGCTGGAGATCGGGCCGCAGCAGCTGGAAGCCAGCGAGCCGGCAAAGGCCAACGGCGATGGACCCCAATCGCCCAACCACCCAATCGCCCCGTCGTCGGGCTTTCAGGTGGACCACCGGGGCCGCATCCTCAAGGACGGCCAGCCGGTGGGCGTCCTGGTGGATGGCCGGCCCAAAGTGGGCTTCTCCACCCCCAGCCGCAAGCTGGAGTTCTTCAGCGACACCCTCTACCGCTGGGGCTGGCCAGAGAAGGAGTACACCATCCCCTGGCCCCTCAAGAGCCACGTCCACCCCACCCACATCAACCACAACAAGGGGGAGATGCTCCTCCTGCCCAACTTCCGGCTGCCCACCCTCATCCACACCCGCAGCGCCAACGCCAAGTGGCTCTACGAGATCAGCCACAAGAACCCCATCTGGATGCACCCCACGGACGCAGCCCGCCTGGGCGTGGAGACCGGAGACCTGGTGCGGGTGGAGACGGAGATCGGCTATTTCGTGGACAAAGTCTGGGTGACCCAGGGCATCAAACCTGGGATCATCGCCATGAGCCATCACCTGGGCCGCTGGCGCCTGCAGGAGGACATGGGAGTGAATCCTGGGATGTCCAGCCTGGCCCGGCTGGAGAGCGATGGCCAGGGCGGCCACAAGCTGAACATCATCCACGGCGCCCGGCCCTGGGAAAGCTTCGACCCGGACACGGCCCGCATCTGGTGGAAGGATGTGGGCGTGCACCAGAACCTGACCCACGCCGTCCACCCGGACCCCATCAGCGGGGCCCACTGCTGGCTGCAGAAGGCGGTGAACGTGCGCAAGGCAGACCCCGGCGACCGGCACGGGGATGTCTGGGTGGACACCAACCGTTCCATGCAGGTCTACCGGGAATGGGTGGCCCTGACCCGGCCGGCTTTCGCCATCAGCCCGGACGGCACCCGGCGCCCCCTCTGGCTCAAGCGCCCCTTGAAGCCCGCGCCCGAAGCCTACCGCCTGCCCGAGGAGCGCTTCCGCCCGGCCCAGCCAGCCCCCGCGCCCGGGGACTGAACCCGCCCGGTCAGCCCCGGCGCGCCATGTGGTAGACCACGTCCGCGGCGGAGAGCACCGCCAGGGGAATGGCCTTGCCCTCCTGGCGCTCCACCGCCACCACCCGGTGGATCTGCCTGGTGAGCAGCAGCTCGATGACCCGCTCCAGGGTGTCGTGCATCTGCACCGTGACCACCTGCCGGTTCATGTGCTGGGCCACGGATCGATCCCGCCATGCCTCGGCATGTTCGTAGCAGGCCCGCATCAGATCCGTGCGGGTGATGATGCCCTGGAGCGCCCCATCCTCGTCGACCACCACCAGGGAGCTCACGTCCCGATCCACCATCTGGGCGGCGACTTGCCTCAGCGGCTCCTGCCCCCGGCAGGTGTAGACGCCCAGCCGCTTGGCCTCCAACACCGTCAGCTGCCGAATCATGTTCACGCTGGCCTCCTGTGACCCGGACCTTGAGGCCCGTCCCTGTGTTCAGCACCGGCACTCCAGCGCCGGCATTCCAGCACTCATCTCCACTCAATTGTACCAGCCGGGAGCCACTTTTCCCACCCCATTGCGTCTCCTCGCCAGGAGGATCGCACGTTACCAAGAAAGGAGGACTGCATGAGCCAAACCCCGCCAAACGGAGCCTCGGAGCTCCAGGCCCGGCTCAACGATCCACACACCCTCTCTGCCCTCACCCGCCTGCTGGACCGGATCGACCAGCTGGAGCAGACGGTCGCCCTGCTCAGCGAGGCGGTGGAGCAGGCGCCCACCGCCGTGGCCATGGTCACGGACACGGTGGACGAGGTGGCCCTCATGGCCGCGGACCGGGGCGTGGACGTGGACGAACGCCTGCGCAACGCCCTGGGCATCCTGGAGAAGCTGACCGAGCCCCGCACCGTGGAGGCCCTCTCCGCCCTGGCGGAGCGGGTGGACAAGCTGGAGCAGCTGGTGGAGCTGGCGGACCAGGCCCCGGGCATGATGGCCATGGTCACCGACACGGTGGACGAGGTGGCCCTCATGGCCGCGGACCGGGGCGTGGACGTGGACGAACGCCTGCGCAACGCCCTGGCCATGGTGGAGAAGCTGACCGAGCCCCGCACCGTGAACGTGCTCACCGCCCTCCTGGAGCGCCTGGACAAGCTGGAGCAGCTGGTGGAGCTGGCGGACCAGGCCCCGGGGCTCATGGCCATGGTCACCGACACGGTGGACGACACCTTCGGCGTGGCGGTGCAGCAGGGGATCAACCTGGACGAGCGGGTGCGGGACAGCCTGGTGCTCCTGAACAAGCTCACCGCACCGGAGACCACCCAGGCCCTGGCCGACATCATGGAGCACATGGATCTGCTGCAGCAAGGGGTGGACATGGGAGCCCAGGCCCCGGGGCTCATCGCCATGTTCGCGGACATGTTCGACGAGTTCTACACCGACGGGCCCGGCTCCAACCTCAACCTGGAGGTCTTCTTCCGCAAGGGCTTCCCCGCCGCGGTGAAGGTGGCCGAGCTCATGGACTCGGAGGAATTCACCGCCCTGCTGGAATCCGGCGTCCTGGACCCGGAGGCGGTGCGGGTCATGGGCTCCATCGGCCGGGCCATCGCCGCCAGCCAGGAGCAGCCCCCCCGACGGGTCTCCCCCTGGAGCCTGCTGCGCACCCTGGGGGACCCGGACCTGCAGTACGCGCTGGGCTTCCTGGTCACCTTCGGCAAGGAGTTCGGGCGTTCCCTGCGCCGGTAGGGGAAGACGGCAGGGCGTTCGCGGCCGCGACGCCCCCCAACCAGACAACGAATCGCCAGCATTTCAGATCGAGCGTTTCAGGCCGAGCGTTCTCACACCCCAATATTCTCACACCCCATCGAGAGAAGGAGGAACCCCATGCAAGATCACTATCAAGTCCTGGTCGTAGGCGGAGGCACCGGCGGCATCTCTGTGGCCGCCCGACTGCGCAACGAGCCCAATCCCCCGGAAGTGGCCATCATCGAGCCCTCGGAGAAGCACTACTACCAGCCCATCTGGACCCTGGTGGGCGGCGGCGTCTTCCCCAAGGAGATCTCCCAGCGGGACGAGGCGGATTTCATCCCGGACGGGGCCACCTGGATCCAGGACGCGGTGGAGAGCTTCGATCCCAAGAACAACCGGGTGACCACCAAGGACGGCCGGGAGATCGGCTACGACTACCTGGTGGTGGCCGCGGGCATCCAGATCGACTGGGACGCCATCCCGGGCCTGGCCAACGCGGTGGGCAAGCCGGATACTGGCGTCTGCAGCAACTACAGCTACGGCACGGTGGAGTCCACCTGGCAGAATCTCCAGGCCTTCAAGGGGGGCACGGCCATCTTCACCCAGCCCAACACCCCCATCAAGTGCGGCGGCGCGCCCCAGAAGATCATGTACCTGGCCGACGATCACTTCCGCCGCAGCGGCGTGCGCGAGAAGAGCAACGTGATCTTCGCCTCGGCCTCGGGCGGCATCTTCTCCGTGCCCAAGTACGCCAACTCCCTGAATCGAGTCATCGCCCGCCGCGGCATCGAGACCCACTACCAGCACAACCTGGTGGAGATCCACCCCAGCAACCGCCAGGCCGTCTTCGAGCGCCTGGACACAGGCGAGCGGGTGACCATGGACTACGACATGATCCATGTGACGCCTCCCCAGAGCGCACCGGACTTCATCAAGCAGAGCCCCCTGGCCGGTGAAGGCGGTTGGGTGGACGTGAACAAGCACACCCTGCAGCACACCCGCTTCCCCAACGTCTTCGCCCTGGGGGACGCCAGCAACCTGCCCACGTCCAAGACCGGCGCGGCCATCCGCAAGCAGGCGCCCACCCTGGCCACCAACCTCATGGCAGCCATCAACGGCATGCCCATGCCGGCCAGCTACGACGGCTACACCAGCTGCCCGCTGGTCACGGGCTACGGGCGGCTGATCCTGGCCGAGTTCGACTACGACGGCAACCCCAAGGAGTCCTTCCCCTTCGACCAGTCCCGAGAGCGGTACAGCATGTACGTCCTGAAGGCCTACGGCCTGCCCGAGATGTACTGGCACGGCATGCTGCGGGGCCGCATGTAAGCGCGGAGGGCCAGGGCGTCCACCGCTGGGGAAGGCCCTGGCCCTCCGCCATCTTGAATTCAGGGGGCCCACCCCAGCTTTACCCAAACGGAGGTTTCTATGTGGTTTGAACCAGTGATTCGCCGCGAGACGGGCTGCGCCGCCTACATGATCGGGTCCGCGGACACGGGCGAGTGCGCGGTCTTCGATCCCCTGTGGGATCCCCAGCCCTATCTGAACATCGCCAAAAAGCAGAAGTCCACCATCCGTTACGTCATCGACTCCCACAGCCACGCGGACCACGTCTCCGGGGCCCGACGCCTGGCCGCGCTCACCGGCGCGGAGCTCATCATCCCCGAGCTGGCCGAGATCACCTACGAGGCCACCCGGGTGAAGCATGGGGACAAGCTGCGCATGGGCGAGGTGGGCATGGAGATCGTCCACGTGCCTGGCCACCGCCCCGAACAGATCAACCTGCTGGTGACCGACTTCAGCCGGGGCGACGAGCCCTGGTTCATCCTCACCGCGGACTTCGTGCTGGTGGGGGACGTGGCTCGCCCGGATCTGGCCCAGGCAGGGGAGGAGGGCGCGCCGGTCATCTTCAACGTGGCCATTCCTCGCTTCATGGCCCTCCCGGACCACGTGGAGGTCTTCCCCGGCCACCTGGCCGGCTCCACCTGAGGCCGGGTCAAGAGTGACAAGTTTGTCACCACAGTTGGGTACGAAAAGCGCTACAACCCCTCCCTCCAGTTCGACGACGTGGAGGCCTTCACCCGCTACATGCAGGAGGAGCAGCCGGTGAAGCCGGCCAACATCCTCAACATCGTGGCCACCAACCAGGGCAAGCGCCCCCTGACCATGGAGACCCCCGTGGCGGAGCCCCTCTCCCCAGAGCAGGTGAAGGAGCTCCTGGACCAGGGCCACATCGTGGTGGACGCTCGCTCCGAGGCCGCCTTCGGCGCGGAGCACATCCCCGGCGCCTTCAACGTCCAGCTCTCCAGCCCAGAGTTCGAGCAGCGGGTGGGCTGGGTCACTCCTCTGGATGTGCCCATCGTTCTGGTCACCGAGACGCCGGAGGAGGCCCAGCGGGCCATCTACAACATGGCCTTCATCGCCCTGGACTCCCGGGTGGTGGGTTACCTGGACGGCGGCATGGACGCCTGGGTCCAGGCCGGCTACCCGGTGATGGAGCTGGCCCAGATGGACGTCCACACCCTGCACCAACGCCTCTCCACCAACGGCCTGAAGGTCCTGGACGTGCGGGACACGTCCGAGTGGGACGAGGGGCACATCGAGGGGGCCCACTACATGAGCTTCAAGGAGATGCCGGCCCGGCTGGACGAGCTGGCCCTAACGCCCGAGGACTCCATCGCCCTGGTCTGCGCCACGGGCAAGCGCTCCAGCACCGCGGGCAGCTTCCTCCAGCGTCACGGCTACCGCAAGCTCTACAACGTGATCGGCGGCATGACCGCCTGGGCCAACGCCCACTACCCCATGGTGGACGTGACCGGCTGCGTCATCCAGCGCTGATGGAGCCCCGACGTTGACCCAGCCCGGATCGGAAACCGTGTCCAGTCGATCCCCCGGAGAGGGGCGCGGCGAGCAACGAAGCTGGCCGCCCCCTCTCTCATCGCGTGAAAAGGCCCTGGCCCGCAGCCGCACCTACCAGCTGCTGAGCCGCCTGGTCCTGGAAGGCGTCACCCCAGAGAGCCTACCCACCCTCCAGGCCCTGCCCGAGCTGGCCCAAGCCCTGCCCCATCCCCTGGATCTGGACCGGCTGGCCGCAGCCCACCACCGGCTGTGGGGCTTCAACGTCTTCCCGTTCGAGGGCATCTTCCGGGGGACGGAGAACCTGCTGGGCGGCCCGGTGACGGAGCAGGTCCTGCACAGCTACGCCCGCAGCGGCTTCCAGCCGGAGCTGAGCAGCCAGAGCGGGGATCACCTGGGGCTGGAGCTGGCTTTCCTGGCCTTCCTGGCCGGCGCGGAGGCGGACGCCTGGGAGGACGACCGCCCCCACGTGGCCCGCACCATCCAGGAACGCCAGCGCCTCTTCCTGGACGAGCACCTGCTCCCCTGGCTGCCGGCCCTGGTCCAGGCGGTGGGCCAGCAGCTTGCCTCGCCCCTGCACCCACCCGAGGAACAGCCCCGGGAGCAGTCAGAGGAGCA
>CAYQEB010000038.1:7030-9051 GCA_964416395.1 uncultured Caldilineaceae bacterium
GGAGCAGTCAGAGGAGCAACCCGGGGGGCAGTCCAGCGCCCAGGAGCTGGGCATCTTCGTCCTGGCGGTGGAGCTGGCCCTGGAGCTGGCCCTGGTCCACCGCCAGGAGCTGGGGGAGGCGGATCTCCTGGCTCCCGGACCTTCCTTGACCCTGCCCCTCCTGCCAGATCTCCTGGAGGAGGAGAGCACCGGCCTGAAGGAGATCGCCGCCCATCTCCTGGTCCCGGCCTACAGCGGCTTCTACCTCAGCCGGGACGACATCGGCCGTCTGGCCCAGCGCCATCAGCTGCCCCGGGGCTTCGGCGAGCGGCGGACCATGCTCACCAACCTGCTCCAGGCCGCCGCCCGCTTCGACAGCCTGCCCGGGGTGCTGACCTCCCTGGAGGAGCTGGTGGCCGAGTGGCGGAAGCGCTACCGCACCCCCCCGGTGGCGGACTACCCCTTCATGCAGCCCATCGCCCAGGCCTGGGGGCACCGGCTCCAGGCCACGCTGGGGATCCTGGAGGTCCTGCGGGCAGGCTCGGTCGATCAGGCAGCTAATTGACCGGGCCTCGCCTGTCGCTTTGCCCTTCGGCTGCCCTTACCGCATTCGACCACTTCCAGTTCACCGTCCCCCACGCATCCCATTCCAGGAGGTTCCCATGCCCCTCTGGCTGAGCCGAGAAGACGTGAACCGCCTTCTGCCCATGGACGAGGCCATCGCCGCAGTGGAGGAAGCCTACGCCCTGCTGGTCCAGGGAGAGGCGGTGCAGCCCTTGCGCATCAACATGGCCACGCCGGACGGTTCCGGCAGCCTGTTGGCCATGCCCGCCTACCTGGGCGGCCCAGTCCAGCGCATGGGCACGAAGCTGGTGACCCTCTTCAGCGCCAACCCGGCCCAGCGAAAGCTACCGGCCATCCAGGGTTGCTTCGCCCTCTTCCACGGGGAGGACGGCCGGCTGCTGGCGGTGATGGACGCAGCCCACCTGACGGCCATGCGCACCGGCGCGGCCAGCGGCGTGGCCACCAAACACCTGGCCCGTGAGGACGCTCGGGTGGTCACCCTCTTTGGGGCGGGAGCCCAGGCCGAAACCCAGCTCCAGGCCGTCTGCGCGGTGCGGCCGGTGGAGCGGGCTCTGGTGGTGGCGCGCCGCCAGGATAGCGCCGCCCGCTTCGCCCGCCGCATGAGCCAGGCCCTGGGCATCCCTGTGGAGCCGGCCCAGGACGTGGCCCAAGCCGTGGCTCAGGCGGACATCCTGATCACGGCCACCAGCGCCCACGCGCCCCTCTTCCAGGGGGATTGGCTGCGCCCTGGCGTCCACATCAACAGCATCGGCGCCCACACGCCGGACGCCCGGGAGCTGGACGACGTCACCATCCGCCGGGCCACTATCGTCACGGATCTCTCCTCCGCCTGCCTGTCCGAGACCGGCGACCTGGTCCAGCCCATCCAGGCCGGTCTGCTGACCCGGGAGCAGATCCACGGGGAGATGGGGGAGATCGTCCTGGGACGCAAGCCAGGGCGCACCTCCGAGGAGGAGATCACCCTCTTCAAGTCTGTGGGGCTGGCGGTGCAGGACGTGGCCGCGGGCCATCGGGTCTATCAGCGGGCCCGGGCCCAGGGTGTGGGAGTGGAGGTGCGCCTGGAGTGAGGGTCAGCCAGGGGATGGGTTCTCGGAAGGCTCCTGCTGGGGCGGGTTGGAGGGCGGCAGCAGCTTCTGGACCGCCTCCACCACCATGCCCACAGTCACCGGCCGCACCAGGAATGCGTCCACCTGATCCCGCACCGCCTCGTAGGCCGGCCGATGGAAGGCCGTAGTCAGCAGGATGATGGGGGTGTCCGGCAGCAGCTCCCGCAGGTAGCGCACCTGCTCCGGGGAGATGTCCGGGTCGTCTTTGCTATCCACCAGCACCAGAGGGGGCTCCACCCGCCCCTGGAGCAGAGCCTTCAGCCCCCACTTGAAGCGGGGCAGGGCCATCACCTCGTAGCCCAGCTCCTTGAGGGTGACCAACACCGTGGCCCGGGTCTGCCAGTCCGCGGA
>CAYQEB010000038.1:9151-35827 GCA_964416395.1 uncultured Caldilineaceae bacterium
ACCCGGCCCGGATGCAGAGCTCGGCCTGGGCGTCCCGGGGCACGTCCACGGTGGACGCCATCAGGGCCGCCGCGTCCAGGACTGTGCCCGCCGCGGTGAGCCAGGAATGCTCTGGCTGGGGCGAGCGGAAGAAGACCAGCGCGGCCAGGCTGGTGTGGCTCTCGCCCAGGTCCGCAAACCACTGCTCCCACTGGACCCACTGGTGGTTCAAGTGATCCAGAATGCCCAGGCGGTGGAAGCGGGTGAGCATCTCCGCGGCAGAGGGGGGCGATCCGGCCCGGATCTCCAGCAGGGTGACCGCGGCTTCCCGGCGGGAGAAAGCGCCGTACATGGTGGGGAGGTAGGCGATGAGCAGGGCCACCAGGATCAGGCCGATGGTGGCTTCGCTGAAGATAAGGATCTGCTGGGAGCGGGTGTCCGCGGTGGCGAAGCCCAAGGTGAAGAGGGAGGAGCCGCTGAGCCAGAAGGCCTGGCCCCAGCTTGGAGCGCCTAAACTCCAGAACATGGCCATGTAGCCAGCCAGGATGATCCCCAACCAGGTGGGCAGGAGCACCAGCAGGCTGAGGGGCGCGTAGAAGGCCATGATCCGGTCCTGATCTCGGTAGGAGTGGATCCAGCGGATGCGCAGGTCAAAGAGGCGACGAACGGCCAGGAACACCATGCCCGTCAACCGGTCCCGGGCGCTGCGAGGAAGCACGAACGTCTGGATGGCGGAGCGCAACGCCAACAGGACCGCAGCCACGCCCAGGAGGAAGGCCAGGCTACGCAGCAAGGTCATCCAGCTCACCTCCAGGCTCAGGAACGTGCGGGGGCCGGTCATGGACGGGGGCGCCTCCATTGTAGCGGTTTTCCGGTCAAACGTACAGGCGGGGGTGATTTTTTCACCATTTGCGTTTCAGGGGACGCTATGCCACAATGACGGAAGCCCTTAAAATAACTTGAGAAATAAACTGTGAAAAGCCACCCATGGGGAGAAAAGCGCCATGGCGGATCTGACCACCCAGTTCCAGGAGGCTGCCGAGGCCGTGCAGCAGCTGGCGTCCAAGCCGGACAACGAGACGCTCCTACGGCTCTATGCCCTGTACAAACAGGCCACGGCCGGGGATGTCTCAGGCAAACGGCCGGGCTTCACGGACTTTGTGGGGCGGGCCAAGTACGATGCCTGGGCCAAGCTCAAGGGCATGGGCATGGACGAGGCCAAGCAGGCCTACATCGACCTGGTGGAGCAGTTGAAGCAGCGTTGATCCCAGGCCAGTTGGGGGCCAAACCTCAGCTGGCCGCCTCTTGCTGGAGCTTTCGCAGGGCCTTCTCCCAGGCCCGATAGGCGGCCGGTGTGAAGAGGACGAAGTGCACCTCCTCCAGCTGGTCCCGCTCCTGCAGGAAGTGCACCACTGTGTCCAGAGCGATCTGCGCGGCCTCGTCCAAAGGATAGCGGTAGGCCCCACAGGAGATGGCCGGGAAGGCGATGCGCTTGATCCCGTTCTCCACAGCCAGCTCCAAGGAGGAGCGGTAGGCGGCGGCCAGCAGCGGCCCGGAGCGTTCGGGATCCCGGTAGACAGGACCCACCGTGTGGATCACGAAACGGGCCGGCAGGTTGAAACCGGGGGTGATGCGAGCTTCCCCGGTGGGGCAACGGACGCCCGGTCGCGCCTCGGGCAGGGCGCGGCAGGCTTCCAGCAGCTGAGGCCCCGCCGCCCGGTGGATGGCGCCGTCCACACCCCCGCCGCCCAGGAGTGTCTGGTTGGCCGCGTTGACGATAGCGTCCACATTCTCCTTGGTGATATCCCCCCGCTTGATGACCAGACGTGCACCGTCTATCCTCCAAACAATTTCCGGTGTCTCAGCCGTCATTTCCACTTTCCCCTTCCAGTCCAGCCGATCCAAAAAAGCGCGCTGCCATCAATAGCCAATTTGGGGCTTTTTGTCACCTGAAGAGTAGTACTTTCGACCGATGCAGGCCAGTGTACAGCCCCGTTACAATGGTGTCAACCCTGTGTTTTCTGTGTGGCAACCCTCGGGGAGGAGATGACATGTTAACCTGGATCGCTTTCATTTTCGGTGCCTTCAGTGGCATGGCAGTCCTCATCGTGTGCGCAGCGTGCATCGTCTCCAGCCGAGCATCCCGAGCGGAGATGGAATCCCATCCAGGGTCGATCTCTCGAGCGGCCATGCAGCGCCTGGACCTCCAGGTGGGCCAAGTGAAGGACGGCTTGGATGAAGAGATCGTAGCCGAGCTGGAAGTGGAGTTGGTGGCCCAGCTAGACGAGATTCGCCGGCGACGAATGGGGCGTCTGGGGCGGTTAGCGGATATGCAGCCTGGTTGATATTGCCTGCAGTCATGTGTGCTGCTTAACAACACTGTCCAACGAGGAGGGCCCGCAGAAGTGCGGGCCCTCCTCGCGTGTGGCTTCCCGTGCAGGATCGGGCTCTCTGCCCTCCCGGTTGACGGAGCTGCACGCCTGGCTCATCAACGCCTCCCATCATCCACGATCGCCCATGAACCCAGGCAAACGCTTCTCCGCCGATTTGGAAATCAGCTGTGTTGGCATGCACACCTCCGGGGGCAGAGAGAAAGGGGGAGGAAGCTCTTAACCCAGGGTTAACCTGATCTGGCTTGTACTGTTAACTTTGCACCGGTATCCTGAAAGGGAGCGCGCGTGCAGGTGCATTCCCAGGAACCACGACCGGACACTCCATGCCGAGGGGGAGCAGATGAACACATGGCTCATCATTTTCGCCAGCATTTCCACAGGGCTTGCCACATTGACCATCTACGCGACATGCGTGGCCTCGGCCCAAACCTCCGCGATGGAGAGGAGGGAGGCCGAACCGCTGGACTCGGAAGATTCCCCTCCGGAAAGAACGGCGAAAAGTTCTCAGCTGCCACGAGGCGCTGATTTCCCGGCGCCGGCCATCTCCCGATCCCCCTTCCAGGTGTAGCGGGGATCCAGACGTTCGGCGCAAAAGAGCCAGGGGCGGCAGCAGGGGGCGCTTCTGGAGCCGCTCAACAGAAAAGGGGCCTTGCCGTGCGGCAGGGCCCCTTTCTCCGTTCAGGCACATCCCACCAGGAAACCGCCTGGGAGATCTGGCTTGGCATCAGTCCTTGCGGATGCGGGCCAGGATATCGCCAGCGTCGATGATCAGGTATTGCTCGCCGTCCACCTTGATCTCTGTGCCGCTGTACTTGGCGTACATCACCCGGTCACCCACCTCCAGCGGCACCTCATCCTCGTCCACATCGGGACCGATGGCCACAACTTCGCCCTCCTGGGGCTTTTCCTTGGCGGTTTCAGGAAGATAGATGCCAGCGCTGGTGCGGTCCTCTTCTTCGATGATCTTCAACAGAACGCGGCTACCCATCGGTTCGATCTGCATCGGTCTTCACTCCTTCCTGTGTGGGTTGGCTTGGAACACGTCACGACGAATTGAGGATTCTAGCAACGCACAGCCGCTGTCCACTCACCAGGAGCGGGCTGCGCGTTTGTTGACCAACGTGTGGACTAGTGCTGTTTCAGGTTCAGCAAGCGCTCGATCTTCTGCTGGTCGAAGCCCACGATCACCTTGCTGCCGATCTTGATCACCGGCACGCCCATCTGACCGCTCATGCGCTGCATGTCCCGGGCTGCGGCGGGATCGCGGCTCACGTCCACCTGCTTGAACTTCACATTGTGGGCCCGAAAGTAGGCCATGGCCCGCTTGCACCAGCCACAGGTGGGCGTGGTGAAGATGATCACCTTGGGCTGTTTGCGCCTGGCCTGCTTCTCCTTGCCTCGCTTCTCCTTCGCCTGCTTTCCGCTCAGCTGTTTCTCGCTCAGCTGTTTCTCGCTCAATTTGTCGCTCAATGTGGTCATCGGTTCACCCTGTCTCGAATCATTCAAGTTCGGTTCAATTATTCACAGATCGGCGGAAATTGACAAGAATCCACCGGGCTGAAATTCCTCAGCTTAGATGCCCACCGTCCTCCAGGAGTTACATGGCTCCCCGGGACGGCAGGAGGCATCCCCTGCATGAGGTCCGTTGCCCGAAGCGGGGCAGGCCGAGGGTGTGGGCGCCCTCGCAGACAAGGCCAGCGGGACCCTGGACAATGGCACAACCGCGCCCAGGCTTTGGACCTGATGGCGGCTGCGGGTAAAATGGAGGGTCGTATCCCCGGACCAGTTCGACAGCGCGACCGGTCCGCACCCATAGGACGCTTCTCGGCCAGGACGGTACAGTGGACAACGCCATCGCCATCCGCACAGAAAACCTAACCCGAGACTTTGCCGCCGTGCGGGCTGTGGACCACCTCACCCTGGAAGTGCCCCGGGGGATCGTCTTCGGCTTCCTGGGGCCCAACGGCTCCGGCAAGACCACCACCATCCGCCTGCTCTTGGGGCTGCTGGAGCCCAGCGCCGGCCGGGCCCAGGTCCTGGGCCTCGACACCCGGCGTCAATCCCAGGCCATCCGGGAGCGCACCGGCGCCCTGCTGGAGCACCACGGCCTCTACGAGCGCATGACCGCCCTGGAGAACCTGGACTTCTTCGGCCGCATCGCCCGCCTGCCCCGGGCCGAACGCCACCGGCGCATGGAGCAGCTCCTCACCCACCTGGGCCTGTGGGAGCGCCGCCACGAGATCGTGAACGGCTGGAGCCGGGGCATGAAGCAGAAGCTGGCCGTGGCCCGGGCTCTCCTCCATCGCCCGCCCCTGATCTTCCTGGACGAGCCCACCGCTGGCCTGGATCCTGTGGCCGCGGCCGCTCTGCGGGAGGATCTGGCGGATCTGGCGGGGGAAGCGGGGGTGACCGTCTTCCTCACCACCCACAACCTGGCCGAAGCGGAGAAGCTCTGCTCTCTCATCGGCGTGATCCGCAACGGACAGCTCCTGGCTGTGGGCCACCCCAACCAGCTGCGCAGCCAGGGGAAGGGGCAGCGGGTCACCGTCTACGGCCAGGGCTTCACTCCAGCAGTCCTGGCCGGCGTGAAGGAGCTGAACGGGGTGCAGCAGGCCCGGCTGCGTAACCATCACCTGGAGGTGGAGATGCCCCCCCAGACCAGCACCGCCCCCCTGGTCCGCTTCCTGGTCCAGTCCGGCGTGGCAGTGGAGGAGGTCCATCGGGAGAAGGCCACTCTGGAGGACGTCTTCCTCACCCTGGTCAGCGAAGGGAACGGGCGGACGAGACCCGGTAACGGCGCTCTGCCCATCTCGGCCCAGACAGCAGAGGAAGCGGAGGCAGGGCAAGCATGATCACAGACGTGGCCACCATGGTCTGGAAAGAATGGCGGGAGCTCCTGCGCCAACGGGGCAGCTGGCGAGCCTTTCTGGTGGGGCTCTTCGTCCCTGTGGCCGTCTTCGGCATCATGTTGCCCATCCAGGCCGGGCCGGACTGGCTGGAGACGGCCATCTCCCTGAGCGCCTGGATCTACATGCCCACGGTCCTGGTCATGACCATGATGGCCGACTCCATCGCCGGGGAACGGGAACGCCACACCCTGGAGACCCTGCTGGCCACCCGCCTTCCGGACCAGGCCATCCTCTACGGCAAAATCCTGGCGGGGGTGGGCTACGCGCTGCTCCTGGCCCTGGTCATCGTGGCCGTGGGCATGGTGAGCGTCAACCTGACCGACCTGACCCCGGGCTGGCAGTGGTACGCGCCCCAGATCTTCTGGGGCGGGCTGATCGCCTCCCTCCTCCTCTCCCTCCTGGGCTCCGCGGTGGGCGTCCTCATCTCCCTGCGGGCCGCCAGCGTCCGCCAAGCCACCCAGACCTTGAGCTACATCATGCTGGTGGTCTTCTTCCTGCCTGTGGTCCTCCTCCAGATCCTGCCCAGCCAGGTCATGATCACCCTGGAGCAGACCTTAGCCCCCCTCTCTCTGGACCGGCTTTTCCTGGTGGGTGGAGCCGGACTCCTCGCCCTGGATCTGGCTCTACTGCTCCTGCTTCGGGCCCGCTTCCAGCGCACCAAACTCACCCTGGATTGAGCCGGCCTCTACGCCCCAGGATGCAAGCCCATGAGCGCAAGAAAGGGGTGGAAATCAGCCGCCGAGCCGGGTATCCTGGCGGTGGAAAGCCTTCTGCCAACCGCGCCAACCAGGGAGTCAGCCCAGTGATCCAGCCCCAGCCTACCCCTCTTCCCCCTGCCTTGACCCAAGCCGCCCAGGACTACGCGCGGGTGGAGCAGGCCATCCGCTTCCTCCAGGAGCACTTCCGAGAGCAGCCCAGTCTGGCCCAGGCCGCCGCTCACGTGGGCCTGAGCGAGCATCACTTCCAGCGGATCTTCAGCCGCTGGGCCGGCATCAGCCCCAAACGCTTCCTCCAGTTCCTGACCAAGGAGCACGCCAAGCAGCTTCTGGCCCACTCCCGCAGCGTGCTGGACACCACCTACGACGTGGGCCTCTCCAGCCCGGGCCGCCTCCACCACCTGCTCATCACCTGCGAGGCGGTGACCCCCGGGGAGCAGCGGCAGCGGGGCGCCGGCCTCACCATCCGCTACGGCTTCCACCCCAGCCCCTTCGGCGAGTGCCTCCTGGGCGTGACTGAACGGGGCATCTGCTGGCTCTCCTTCACTCCCCAGGAGGGCCGGGAGCGGGAGCTCCGGGAACTGCGGGAGAGCTGGGCCGCGGCCACCTTCCAGGAGGATCCCCAGGCCACAGGTCGCCTGGTGGCCCGGATCTTCCCGCCGAACGGCCGCATCGCCCCGCCCCTCCACCTCTTCGTCCGGGGCACCAACTTCCAGATCAAGGTGTGGGAGGCCCTGCTGCGCATCCCGCCGGGCTTCGTCCTGGCCTACGCGGACGTGGCCCGCTGGGTCGGTCAGCCCAAGGCGGCCCGGGCTGTGGGCAACGCGGTGGCCCAGAACCTGGTCAGCTACCTCATTCCCTGCCACCGGGTCCTGCGCAGCAACGGCCAGATCAGCCGCTACCGCTGGGACAGCCAGCGCAAGCGGGCCCTCCTGGCCTGGGAGGCGGCCCAGAGCGAGGCCGGCTCCGTGGGCTGATCCGGGAGGCCCAGCCAGGAACAGCTCCAGCCTGGGAAATCCAGGGCCGATCCAGCCGCGTCCGGGCCTGGCCGCCTTCCAGGAACGTCCCGGGCCGGGGGCGTTGGGGGCTCAGACGCCCACAGGGAGCGCCCTGGGGCCAGGGAAACAAGAGCGCCTGCACGGGGATCCGTGCAGGCGCTTGCATTTCTCGAGCAATCAGTTCCCAGCCAGCCGAGCGGGGCCGAGGGCTAGGGAGCGGGGGGCGGGGGAATCTCCTCCGGGGGCACCACCGGCAGGTCCGCGGGCGCGTTGTCCACCAAGGCGGCGAAGATCCAGCTGCCGTCCGCCAGTTTGTACCAGTCGCCGTCCTCGTTCTGGCCCACCAGATCCACTGGCGTGCCAGCGGGCAGGCCGCCCACCCGCTCGTACTCGGTGCCTGGCCCGGCCCGCAGGTTGGCGTCCGTGTTGACCACCGGTGTGGGCGTTCCCTCGGGCGTAGCCTCGGGGGTGGTTTCCGGTGTGGCCTCGGGCGTGGCCTCCTCCGTGGGTGTGGCCTCGGGCGTGCTTTCGGGGGTAGGCGTGGCCTCGCCCTCCGGTGTGGTTTCCGGTGTGGTCTCCGGTGTGGTCTCTGGTGTGGTCTCGGAGGTGGCTTCCGGCGTGGGGATCTCCTCCTCGGGCACCACCGGCAGATCCTCGGGCGCGTTCTCCACCAGGAAGGCGGCGATCCAGGCCCCAGTGTCCAGCTTGTACCAGTCACCGGCCGGGTTGCGGCCCACCAGGTTCAGGGGATCCCCAGGCTCCACCGTGCCCACCAGGGCGTAGCTCGTCCCAGGGCCAGCCCGCAGGTTGCCCGCGAACTTGGCCACTGGACCAGCGCCGGCTTCCGGTGTGGCTGCCGGTGTGGTCTCAGGCGTGGCTGCTGGTGTGGTTTCCGGTGTAGTCTCCCCGCCCGGCTCCGTGGTGGCCTCCGGCGTGATGGGGGTCACCGCCACCACGGGCAGGTCCGTCGGCGGATTGACCACCAGATCCGCCTGGATCCAGGAGCCATCCTCCAGGGCCAGCCAGTCGCCGGCGTCGTTGCGCCCCACGATGACCAGGGGCTGCCCAGCGATGACCGCGCCCACGATGGGGGCTTCCGGATCGGGTGCGCTGTGCAGGTTGGTGGCGGCCGCGGCCACAGGCCCAGCGGCTTCCCCGGTGGGGGTGGCCTCCGGAGTGGCCTGGGCCTCCTCGGTGGGGGTGGCTTCCTCCGTGGGCGTCGCCTCTTCGGTGGGTGTGGCCTCGGGCGTGGGCGTGGCCTCCTCCGTGGGTGTGGCCTCAGTCGTAGGCGTGATGGGAACGCCCTCGGGCGAGACCACCTTCACCGGCACCTCTTCGTCCACCAATCCAGCGAAGAGCCAGCTGCCGTTATCTAAGAGGTACCACTGACCGTCTTCCGAGCGGCCCACGATGGTCACCTGGCTGCCGAAGTTGACGCCTCCGGTGCGCTCGAACTCGGCGCCTGGGCCGGCCCGCAGGTTGGCGTCCGCGTTCACCGTCGCCGTGACCGAGTCCAGCACCGTCTCCGGACCTACGATGGGCACGTTCTGGGGGGCTTCCTCCAGGAGCTCGCCGAAGATCCAGCCGCCCCCGGCCAGCTTGTACCAGTCGCCGGCGTCGTTGCGCCCCACGATCTCCACCGTCTCCCCAGGGTTCGCCGAGGAGACCACCGGGAAATCGGTGCCAGGCCCCTGGCGAATGTTGGCGGGCAGGGCCACCACCGCGGTCACCGCTCCGCTCGACGGCGTGGGCTGGCCTGTCTCCGCGGAGGGCGTGGGGGTGTCCGTGGGCGTGGCTGTGGGGACAGGCGTGCTCGGAGGCGGTGACGGTGGGGGCGCTTCCGTGGGCGTGGGGGTGTCTGGGCTGACGATCAGTGTCACCATTGGCTCCGCTGACACTTCGGATGTGGCTGTCGGGGTTGGGGTAGAGGCTGTGACCAGCCCGCCAGGAAGCCATTGGTCCAGCTGGCCGGTGATGACCAGGAAGGGGATGCCGACGAGCAACGCCAGTCCAAGCAGACCGAGGATGATAGCCAGAATTCTTCGCATGGTTTCCTATACCCTGCCTTTCCTGAGGTGCGGATGGATGGATTGGTGGGATCCGGCAGCCAGGAGCTGTGGCGGAACAGGCAGGCTGTTCTCAGGAGGATCCTGGGCTGCGACAGGCGGGGGAAACGAACGAGCCACTCATGCCAGGAGTTTTTGGGCGGATGAGGTCAACGGAAACCCTGGGCGTCATCCGTGTGGAAAGCCGAAGCTGGCTTCAAGGAGACGGAAGAGATGGATCGTCGGGATGGTGCGTTTGGGATGGCAGCGATGGTACTCGGGTACTACATGAAAGTTTAACACAACTCGAATGTGACTTCAATTCTCGTGGAAAGCCGCCTGGTCAATGCCAGCACCGTTGCATCGAGGCTCCCCTCCCGACACACGGAAACTTTGAGACGGGCCCTGCGTAGTGACCAGTGGACGCACTGGCCCTGGCACTCTTGGATGGGAACATTCCATACCGAACAGACGTTTTAGTCGTGCATGCTATCGTGTAGCGGCTATTGTCGTGACATGTCTGTAACGACACGGCATCACGCCAATTCATCACTCGAATCCATCTGACGGGCACCATCCAGATAGGTCATCGAAACAGGCTATCCAGGCAAACGTCCAGGCAGAACAGACATCGCCGGTCAGGAAACGCTAACAGACCACTAACCCATCTGTAACCTTTTTCTAATCATTGGATGGTATCATTGAAGAACTCAGGCATATAGGGCGCAGTGGTCTAGGAGAGGCTCTCGAGAGAAGCGCTCCAGGCAGTGATCGAGACGCCCGTCTGGGCGGAGGTCCGAGCGGTGACTTGAACAGGGACCTGGGCAGGCGGAGAGCGCATGGGTCCGGCCTGTTTGGAGTGCCCGGATTTGAACGACCCGGAAGGGAACAATCCTTATGAACTACAACACCGATCGGTACAACACCCAGGAAAGCCAAACCCGACGGGAGCAAACCACCCCCAACCTCCCCCAGATGCTCATGGCCCTCTGGAAGGAGGACCCCGCCTTCGGCAAGCATGTGAACATGCGCAAGGTGGGCAAGGGGAAGGTGGTGGCCACGCCGGAAGAGATGGCCCGCAAACTCTTCGTGCTCATGAGCGGCGAGGTCCATCTGGTCTACACCAACAACGAGGGTCGTCGCCTGGTCATTGCCACCCTGGAGCCTGGGGCCATCTTCGGCGAAGGGGCGCTGGACACGCCCATCGCGCCCAACACCTTCGCAGAGGCCGCCACGGACGTCACCCTGTGGACCATTCCCGCCTCCCAGGCCCGGAACATGACCATGCAGTATCCCATTCTGGGCTGGGGCCTGCTGCAGACCTACGGCCGGCGGCTGATCCAGGTGGAGAATAGCCTGGAGGACGTGGCCTACAAGAAGCTGCCCGAACGTCTGGCCAGTCTGCTCCTGGAGCTGGACAAGAAGGGTGACGGACTGATCCAAGGAGTGAGCCACCAGGCGTTGGCCGACCGACTGGGCACCTACCGGGAGACGGTGAGCGCCATCCTGCGGGATTTCAAACGCCGGGGGTTGGTCAAGCTGGGGTACCGGCGCATCGAGCTCCTGGACGTCGAGGCCCTCAAGGAGATCGCCGGCATCTGGGAGTGGTGATGGGCCTGAAGGCGGCGCAGAAGACGGTCGGCCCGCTCAGGCAACGCTCCCGCAGCCGATGTTTTCCACAGCCGACGTTTTTTCACAGCCGATGTTGAGAAAGACGACTCCTCGTCCTGGGTGGCGGGGAGTCTTTCCTTGAGTGGCGCCGCCCAGGCGGGCTCCTGGAGGGGGCGTCCAGGAAACAAAACGCGAACGGAACGTCTCCGATTTCCCTTTTTCCCCGAAACCGGGGTATACTAACGGGTTGGCGCGGCCATTTCCAGGCACATTGCCCGCCGCTGCCAGCCTGGGCGACTGAATCTTCACCTATTTTGAACGCCCGAACCAATCGATTTGAACAGTTCACCGAACCCAGGCGAGAAACGCCGGGCAGGACTGTATTTTCAATTTTCAGAAAGCGAGTTTGCAGAGAGTAACATGGCAAAGAATCCATTGCGCATCGTCCCCCTGGGTGGATTGGGGGAGATCGGCAAGAACATGATGCTGTTCGAGTACGGTCGAAACATCATGATTGTCGATGCCGGGGTGAAATTCCCGGAGAACGACATGTACGGCATCGACCTGGTCATCCCCGACTTCTCCTACGTGAAGGAGAACGTGGACCGGGTGCGAGGCATCGTCATCACCCACGGGCACGAGGACCACATCGGTGGCCTGCCCTACCTGTTGCGGGACGTGAACGCCCCCATCTACACCTCCCGGCTGTCCAAAGCCCTCATCGAGCACAAGCTGCGGGAGCACAAACTCCTGGACCAGACCACCATCAACCTGGTGGAGCCGGGCCAGGAGGTGAGCATCGGTCCCTTCCGGGTGGAGATGCTGGCCACCAGCCACAGCATCCCCGACGGCCACGCCCTGGCCGTACAGACGCCCGTGGGCCTGGTGATCCATTCCAGCGATTTCAAGTTCGACTACACCCCGGTCCATGGCCAGGGAGCGGACTTCGGCCGGCTGGCCCAGCTGGGCGCCCAGGGCGTCCTGGCCCTGCTGTCGGACAGCACCGGTGCAGAGAAGCCGGGCTTCACTCCCAGCGAGGCCATCATCGACCAGGCTTTCGACCGCATCTTCCATCAGGCCAAGGGACGCATCATCGTCACCACCTTTGCCTCCCTGTTGAGCCGGGTGCAGCAGGTGGTGAACGCGGCCCGCAAACATGGGCGCAAGGTGGCCTTCACCGGCTACTCCATGCGCAACAACACGGAGATCGCTCGCCAGCTGGGCTACCTGGACGTGCCCGACGAGATGATCTTCGACCTGCGCAGGAAGAATCGCCTGCCCGACCACAAGCAGGTGATCATCAGCACAGGCAGCCAGGGGCAGCCGGAAGCCGCCCTGGCCCGCATGGCCGAGGGCCGTCACCGGGACATCGAGATCAAGCCAGGCGACACGGTCATCCTGAGCAGCCACCCCATCCCCGGCAACGAGGAGGAGGTGGGACGGGTGATCAACAACCTGATCCTGCGGGGGGCGGAGGTCATCTACCCGCCCATGGAGCAGGTTCACGTGAGCGGCCACGCCAGCCAGGGCGAACAGCGGCTCCTGCTCAGCCTGGTGAAGCCCAAGTACTTCATCCCGGTGCACGGGGAGCCTCGCATGCTCCACCGACACAAGAAGACCGCTATGGAGATGGGCTTCCCATCCGAGCGGATCTTCATCCTGAACAACGGGGACGCGGTGGAGTTCAGCGAGGATGGGCGAGCCCGGGTCGTCCGGGAGTATGCGCCGGCGGACCCGGTGCTGGTGGACGGCAGCGGCGTGGGCGACATCGGCCCAGCCGTCCTGCGGGAGCGGGAGATCCTGGCGGACCACGGCTTCGTGGTGGCGGTCGTCCCCTGGGATCGGTCCAAAGGAGCGCCTCGGGGCCCAATTCGCCTGAACAGCCGGGGTTTCGTCTATCTGCGGGAAAGCAGCGACCTGATGGAGAGCGCGGTCCGACGCCTGGAGAAGACCCTGTCCAACGGGCGGCGCATGAGTCGGCGGGAGGCCGAGGAGAAGGTCAAGGAGACGCTGACTCGCTATCTGTACGAAAAGACCAAGCGTCGTCCCATGATCGTGCCGGTCATCGCCGAGTAAAAGAAGGGCCCACGCCCTGGCTTGCCGATGGCTGTCGGAGGCCAGGGTGCGGGCCCGGTCAGGGGAGCCAGTCAGGGGGTGGGAGGCGAAAAGGGGAGCCAAACGAGGCAAAACCGGCTGGAACTGTAGTGGTTTCGTATGATTTTCGCAAATCACAGCGGTTGACGGGCCCTAGAACTGCTGCTATAATGGCTTTGCCATTGTATTACCTCGCTGAGGCATTTCTCCCGAACCAGCTTCTCTTCCAATCGAACAACCGAAAGCGGACATCGAAACCGAGGTTGGCCGTGAAGGCAATCTTGTTTCGAGCCTTCACCCAAACCCAGCCTAGGGATACCGCGGCAAACCTCATTGAGCGAACTGGTCCCCAGCCAGGGCCGACGGAAGAGCCGACCAAAGGTGTTCGAGCTTCCTGGTAGCCGCGTTCAAGACAGTTGTTCGTCCGAGTGTGTTTCCGTCCCCTGTCACGAACCTGGAGACGCACAGCAGCCTGAGCTGGATCTGCCCCTGACGGCCAACGGTCCCCACCATCCCATTTGTCCTGATCAACCCGTGGACCGACTCGAACAACCAGGAAACTGATCGACTGCCACACCCCAGACTGCGTCCACCGCTCTTCCCACCACCATAGACCACCCTTTCGTGTGGACCCCGCGCTGACGATCCAATCTGTGGGAAATCGTTGGGTATGCGCCGAGGCGAAAGATCGCTTTGGCGTGGGCAGAGAGCCTGTGGCGGTCCATCCTTGGGGCCGCAGAGCTCCAGAGAGAAATCGCCCCCACAAGGCACGTACAGAACACAGCCCGCCACCCTTCTGGCAGCTCTGACGTCACCATCCAGAAGGGGCGGGAGAGCGTTCTTTGATCCAAACTGTCTGGTCTGATGGGCCAGGCCTAGAACCCAGAGCAGAGAAAAATGATCGAGATAGAGACAACGACCTCAGAGGAAAAACCAATGGAAGTGCTTTCCATGACCATCGCTCAACTGGAGGAGCTGACGTTGGATGAGCTCCGAGAGCTAGCCCGCACCATGGGGGTGACGGGCTACACTCGGTTGAAGAAATACGATCTCATCATGCGCCTGCTGCGCGCCAACGCGGAGAAACAAGGCTACATCTTCGGTGGCGGCATCCTGGAGATCGTCTCCGACGGCATCGGCTTCCTCCGGAGCGATCACCTCCTACCCGGCCCGGAAGATGTCTACGTCAGCCAGAGCCAGATCCGGCGCTTCAGCCTGCGCACCGGGGACCTGGTGGTGGGGCAGGTGCGCCCCCCCAAGGAGACGGAGAAGTACTACGGGCTGCTGAAGGTGGAGGCGGTCAATGGACTGGACCCAGAGCAGGCCAAGCACCGGCCCCATTTCGACAAGCTCACCCCCATCTTCCCCAACGAGCAGATCATCCTGGAAACCAAGCCCAGCATCCTGGCCACGCGCCTCATCGACATGCTGGCGCCCATCGGACGGGGCCAGCGGGGTCTCATCGTCAGCCCCCCCAAGGCCGGGAAGACCACCGTGCTCAAGCGGATCGCCAATGGCATGACGGAAAACTACGACGATCTGCACCTCATGGTGGTGCTCATCGGTGAGCGGCCAGAAGAGGTGACGGACATGGACCGCTCCGTGGAGGCGGAGGTGGTCAGCAGCACCTTCGACGAGCCGGTGCAGAACCACGTCCGGGTGGCGGAGATGGCCCTGGAGCGAGCCAAGCGCCTGGTGGAGCTGGGCCGGGATGTGGTCATCCTCCTGGACAGCATCACCCGGCTCACCCGGGCCTACAACCTGACCGTGCCCCCTTCCGGGCGAACCCTTTCCGGCGGCATCGACCCCGCCGCCCTCTACCCGCCCAAACGCTTCTTCGGCGCCGCCCGGAACCTGGAGGAGGGTGGCAGCTTGACCATCATCGCCACCACTCTGGTGGACACGGGCAGCCGCATGGACGATGTGATCTACGAGGAGTTCAAGGGCACCGGCAACATGGAGCTCCACCTGAGCCGCCGCCTGGCCGAACGGCGCATCTTCCCCGCCTTCGACATCGAACGCAGCGGCACCCGGGCGGAGGAGAAGCTCCTGGACCCGGAGACCCTGGCCAAGGTCTACACCCTGCGGCGCATGATCGACGCCATGGGCGGCGGCTACGAGGCCATCGTCCCCATCCTGGAACGGTTGAGCCGCACCCGCAACAACCAGGAATTCCTGGACACTTTGACCCGCTAGCGCCCCTCGAGCACCACTCTTCCCGAAGACCGAGAGGTCGGAACGGCTGTCACCTGGCAGCTGAACCGGCCTCTTTTGTTGCGGCGGCAACGTAAGCTTCCCCTGACAGAAGCCCCCTATGGATTGGCCAGCTTGCCCATAGATTTGCACAGATTTACCAGGCCGACACCGTGTCCAGCTGGGCTTGCTCCGTAATGTTCGCGGCCTTTCAAGCCAGTTTTCGAGCCAACCTCACGCCCCAAGAAAGCCCACCGAAAGCCCCAAAAAGCCCCCAGCTTCGCCCATGCCGGGCCTGTAAAATATGGACAGCCTACGTTTCCTGTACGATTCCCCGACGGTGCGGTTTGCAACGCTTGTTGCGGCAGAGAATCTGGCTCTCAAATTTGTGTAACGCTTGACCCGTTTGCTATAATGCGAGGCCAGAACAGGTACCCCCAGGGCAAAATGTCAGACAACCTGAGGAGCGTTTCCGCTCCGTTTCCCTTGCGGATCCGCCCCCCTGTGCGTATCTGTTCCCAGGGCTGTCGGCAGTACGTGATTCTGGCTTTCTGGGTCCGAAGTAGCGATGCATCTCACCCTCCACAGCCCGGCCAACCAATACGGAGAGGCAGACTATGCCATCAGATGCAGACAAGTCGTCTGACCATAGTGGATCGAGGCAAGCTGTCCCCCCCCAAGGCGCCGATCACCGTTCAGGGCAACGAAGCCCATTTCACCGTGACGACATCTACAACCTAGGCCACTCGAAACGTCTCGCTCCCCTGGCCGCAGGCGCCACCGGCAGCAGCACCCCCGGCATCGAGGAGACCGCACGAGCCACGGCCCACCACTTCAGCCCGAAGCAGCTCTACCAGGGCGCTCACGGAACAGGCCCCAGCCCCGAACCGGCCAGCCCCGCCGACACCATACCCGCCCCGCCGCCCGGCCTTTCCATCCCCCCCAAACTCCGCAGCCAGCTCAACCGTTTCATCGGCGATCAGGTCACGCCGGTGCGGTTGGCCAGCCATCTGGCCGTGCTGGTGGTGGTGGCCCTGGTGTTGGTGCTGAGCCAGATGGACCTTTCCACCTGGCAGATCTCCCTGCGGGGCCTGCCAGGCCTGCCAGCTCAAGGAGAGGAAGCCCAGACCGCGCTCCCTGACCCTGTGAGCCGGGCCCAGGATCACAGCGGGGAAGTGGCCATCCAGGGGGAAGTGGTGCTCCCCTCCTCCGTCCAGGAAGCGCCCCAGACTTCCCCCGCGATCCCCGAGGCGGTGGACGAGATCACCGCCCCCCAGGCCCCAGAGATCCGCACCTACCAGGTTCGCCCCGGTGACACGGTGCTGGGCATCGCCGCCAAGTTCGGCCTGCGCCCAGAGACCATCCAGTGGGCCAATCCCACCCTGGAGTCCAACCCGGATCTGCTGCGGGTGGGGGATCGGCTGGTCATCCTGCCAGTGGACGGCGCCCTACACGTGGTTCAACCCGGGGACACGCTCTCCTCCATCGCCACCAAGTACAAGGTGGATGTCCAGACCATCGCCGAGTACCCGCTGAACGGCTTGGAGAGCGTCAACACCCCCCTCTCTGTAGGGACGCAGCTGGTGATCCCTCACGGCATCAAGCCCTATATCCCTCGCCGGGTGGTGGCCTACAACGGCCCGGCCCCACAAGGGGCCACCAAAGGCAGTGGCGTCTTCGTCTGGCCCACCAGTGGCACCATCACCCAGCCTTTCTGGGGCGGCCATCGGGCGCTGGACATCGGCGCCTGGACGGGCACCCCGGTGAAGGCGGCGGACAGCGGCTACGTCATCGCCGCCAGGGCCGGGGGCTGGAACAGCGGCTACGGCACCATGGTGATGATCGACCACGGCAATGGCTTCGTAACCCTCTACGGCCACATGAACAGCATCTACGTGCGCCAGGGGGAGAGCGTGGCCAAGGGGCAGCAGATCGGCACCGTGGGCAACACAGGGCGCAGCACAGGCCCCCATCTCCACTTCGAGATCCGCTACCAGGGTGTGCCTCGCAACCCCTTCAACTATCTACCGTAGACATCTCTGGGCACATCTCCCACAAAGGCCCTTCTGGCTCCACTGACTCCACGCCAGGAGCCCACCAGGGAAACCCAGGAAATCAAAAAGAGCCCCGGTCCATGTTGACCGGGGCTCTTCTCATGAGCGGAAAGGACGGAGCTGAGTCTGCCCCGCCCCCAGGGCTAGGCCTTGTGGATCCCCCCCTCGGTGAGCTTGCGGGGATCCAGGATCTCGTCCAGCTCCTCCGGCGTGAGGTCGGTCATCTCCAGGGCCACCTCCTTGACCGTGCGCCCCTCCGCGTAGGCCCGCTTGGCGATCTTGGCCCCCAGCTCGTAGCCGATGACCGGATTCAAGGCCGTCACCAGGATGGGGTTCCGATCCACGAAGGAGGCGATGCGCTCCTCGTTCACCGTGAAGCCAGCGATGGCCTTGTCCGCCAGGATGCGGCTCACGTTGCCCAGGATCTTGATGCTCTCCAGCAGGTTGTGAGCGATGACCGGCAGCATGACGTTCAGCTGGAAGTTCCCAGCCTGCCCGCCCACGGTGATGGAAACGTCGTTGCCGAAGACCTGGGCGCAGACCATGGTCACCGCCTCGGGGATGACCGGGTTGATCTTGCCGGGCATGATGCTGCTGCCGGGCTGCAGGGCCGGCAGGGCGATCTCCGCCAGGCCAGCGATGGGGCCGCTGTTCATCCAGCGCAGATCGTTGGCGATCTTCATCAAGCTGGCGGCGATCACCTTCAGCTGGCCGCTCAACTCCACCGCGGTGTCCTGGCTGCTCAGGCTCTCAAAGTAGTTGGGGCTGGTCTCGAAGGGGAGGCCGGTCCGTTCAGCCATCTTGGCCGCGAAGCGACGACCGAACTCCGGATGGGCGTTGATGCCCGTGCCCACCGCGGTGCCGCCCTGGGCCAGCAGGGCCAGACGAGGCAGGACCGCCCGCACCCGGTCCATGCCGTGGGCGATCTGGCTGCTCCAGCCGCTCATCTCCTGGCTCATGCGCACGGGCATGGCGTCCATGAGATGGGTGCGGCCCGTCTTGACCACGTGATCCGTCTCGGCCGCCTTCTTGTCGATGGTCTCCTTCAGGTGCGCCAAGGCCGGCAGCAGGGTCTCTTCCACGGAGAGATAGGCGGAGATGTGGATGGCCGTGGGGATCACGTCGTTGCTGCTCTGGCTCATGTTCACATGGTCGTTGGGGTGGACCTTCCGCCCCAGCTTGCGGCTGGCCAGGGTGGCGATGACCTCGTTGGCGTTCATGTTGGTGCTGGTGCCGGAGCCGGTCTGGAAGATGTCGATGGGGAACTGGTCGTCCCACTTCCCTTCTTCCACCTCCCTGGCCGCCTCCTGGATGGCCGCGGCCATCTCCGGCTCCATCAGCCCCAGGTCCTGGTTGACCGCGGCCGCCACGCCCTTGATCATCCCCAGGGCCCGGATGAACTGCCGGGGAAAACGCAGGCCGCTGACCGGGAAGTTCTCCACCGCCCGCTGGGTCTGGGCGCCGTAGAGGGCGTCCGCGGGGACCTTCACCTCGCCCAGGCTGTCCCGCTCAATGCGATAACCCTGCTCGCTCATTCCAACACCTCCTCGTGTCTGGATGTTTGTGCGTACGTTCCTCTGATCAGAACAGTGCTGCAATTGGCCGGTGGGCCAATGATGGTCCGTCTCGGCAGGGCAAATCCTCACTACAACAATTGTAGCACTTTTCACAAAGGGGCGCACGTCTCGCTGCCCCCGAAACGGTCCGTCCCAATGAAAAATCCGCCTCGCGCAGCGGAGGCGGATGGATGTCCGTGAGGCCCGGATCGCCCTCTGGGAAGGCCCTAGCGCTCGCCCCGCACATAGGGGATGCCCAGGGCGGCCGGCGCGCCCAGCCGCCGGCTCACGTTCTCGTAGACGGTGATGACGGTGAGCACGATGACGGTGAGGATGTAGGGCATCATGGCCAGCACCGCCGCAGGGATGACGCTCCCCCCCGCGGCCTGGAGTCGAAACTGGATGGCGTTCACCCCGCCGAAGAGGATGGCCCCCAGCACAGCCCGGAACGGGTCCCAGGTGGCGAAGATGACCAGGGCGATGGCGATCCAGCCCCGGCCGCCAGTCAGGTTCTCCGTCCAACCTGGGGTGTAGGCCAGGCTCAGGTGGGCCCCTCCCAGCCCCATGAGCATCCCCCCGCCGATGGTGGCCAGGTAGCGCACCCGGGTTACCGAGACGCCCATGGCGTCGGCCGTGTCCGGGCTCTCCCCCACAGCCCGCAGATGCAGCCCCAGCCGAGTCCGGTAGAGGAGGTAGCTGGCCACGGGCACCAGGATGTACATGAGGTAGACCAGGAGATCCTGGCTGAAGAGGGCCTCCCCCACCACCGGGATCTGGCTGAGGACCGGGATGGGGGTCTCGGTGAACTTGGGGCCCACCAACCCCACCAGGGGCTTGCCCTCCGGCCCCAGGCGCTGGCCCAGGAAGCTGCTCAGGCCGATGCCGAAGAGGGTGAGGGCCAGGCCGCTCACCACCTGATCGGCCCGGAGGGTGACGGAGAGGAAGGCGTGGATGGTGGCCAGAGCGCCCCCCACCAGCATGGCCACGATCACCGCCAGGAGGAGGCTGCCCGTGTGGAAGGCGGTGGCGAAAGCAGTCACCGCGCCCATGATCATGATGCCTTCCAGGCCCAGGTTCAGGACGCCGGAGCGCTCCGTGAAGATCTCACCCACCGAGGCGAAGACCAGGGAGGTGCCGGCCTGGATGGTCACGGCCAGGATGGAGACGAGCAGGGCAAGGGACATGGGAAGCGACTCCTGAATGCGAATGAAACTGAGTGAAGACGAGACTGAGTGCAGATGAAACCGAGTGCAGATGCGATATGCGTGAACGAGATTGCGGGGCCGGAACAGGACGAGCGCGAACAGGAAGAGGCCAGGTGACACCATCCATCCAGCCAGCCAGCCGTTCAGCCAGGCAGGCTAGCCAGTGGGCTCCGCTTCCTCCACCGGCAGGGACTCCTCCAGGGCCAGCTCCTCCGCGTAAGGGCGGACCAACCGCAGCCGATAGTGGACGAAGACGTCCCCACCCAGCACGAAGAAGAGGATGGATCCCTGGAGGACGCCAGCCACCGCCGCCGGCAACCCCATGGTGATCTGGAGCTGATCGCCGCCGGTGCTCAGCCCGCCCAGCAGAACACTCACCAGGAGGACGGCCCAGGGATTCAGCTTGGCCAGCCAGGCCACGATGATGGCGGTGAAGCCATCCCCCACCGCGATGCCGTTCTGGAGACGATGGGCCACCCCGGCCACCTGCCCGAAACCGGCCAGGCCAGCCAGGCCACCGCTGATGATCATCACCAGCACGATGTTGCGGGCGATGTCCATGCCAGCGTAGCGAGCCGCCTGGGGGTTCTGACCGATGACCCGGATCTCGTACCCCCACTTGGTCCGGTCCAGGACGATCCAGAGCAGGAAGGCCGCCACCACGGCGATGACCAGGCCGTAGTGGACCCGGCCGAAGTCCAGGGGCAGTCGAGGCAGCCAGGCCGCTTCGGGGAACTGGGCCGTGCCCGGGAAGCCGAAGCCCTGGGGGTCCTTCCAAGGGCCGGTGTAGAGGTACTGCATCCAGAGCAAGGCCACGTAGTTCAACATCAGGGTGGTGATGATCTCGTTCACGTTCAGGTAGGCCTTGAGGATGCCCGGGATCAGCCCCCAGATGGCCCCCGCGGCGAAGGCCAGGAGGAACATGAGGGGCAGGAAGGCCCAGTCGGGCAGGCCGCCCACGCGCGCCGGCAGGAAGAGGGCCACCCAGGTGGCGGCGATGGCCCCCCAGGCCAGCTGCCCCTCCGCGCCGATGTTCCAGAAGAGCATGCGGAAGGCGATGCTCACCGCCAGGCCGGTCAGCATGAGGGGAATGGCCTTGACCATGGTCTCGCTCAGGCCGTAGCGGCTGCCGAAGGCGCCCTCGGCCATGGCCACGTAGGTCTCCCAGGGGTTGGCCCCGAAAATGGCCAGCAGGATGCCGCTGAAGACCAGGGCCAGGAGAATGGAGAGCACGGGGACGAGGAACTCGGCCGTTCGAGAACGTTCCAGGCGTTTTTCAAGAACCAGTCGCATAGAGCCCAGCTTTCATGAAGAGTGGGATGGCAGGGATGAGATGGGAAGATGGTTGCTCAGAAAGCGACGGGGGAAGGGTCGCTGGGATGCCAGTTGGGGGGCGGTTCCGGCGTCTACGGGCTCGCTTCCTCCACGGGCAGGGCCACAAAGACCGTGGTGCCCTTGCCCAGCTCGCTGCGCACCCAGATCTCGCCGTTGTGGGCCTCCACAATGGCCCGGACCAGGAAGAGCCCCAGCCCCGCGCCGGCGGTGGTGCGCCGCAGGCTGCTGTCCACCCGGTAGAAGCGCTCGAAGATGTTGGGCAGCTCGCTCTCTGGGATGCCCACGCCCTGGTCGGCCACGTAGACCACCACCCGGCGCCGGCTCTTGCCGTCCTGGGGCTTCTCTTCCACCCAGGCCCCGATGCGGATCACCCCGCCCTCGGGCGAGTATTTCAGGGCATTGTTCAGCAGGTTGGTGAAGACCTGGCGCAGCCGCTCTTCGTCCCCGGAGATGATGGGCAGATCCTCGGGCAGGTCCAGCTCGATGCGGTGCTTGTCCGTCTGGGTGGCGTAGTCCCGGACCAGGCGCTCCAGGAGCCGGCGCAGGTCCACATCCGCGATGTCCAGGCGCAGACCACCGGCCTGGATGCGGCTCACGTCCAGCAGGGTGTCGATGAGGGACTCCAGCCGGTCCGCCTCCTCCTCGATGATCTGCAGGCCCTGGCGGGCTGTCTCCGGGTCCCACTCTGCGTCGGGCCGGGCCAGGGTCTGGGCATAGCCCTTGATGATGGCCACCGGGGTCTTCAGCTCGTGGCTGATGATGGAGACGAAGGTGGACTTGGTCTCCTCCTCTTCCCGGAAGCGGGTGATGTCCATCACGTTGACGATGATGTAGACCAGCTGGCCGTTCTCGTCGAAAATGGGCGTGAAGGTCACCGCCAGGGAGATGTGCCCGCCGCCAGGCCGCTCCAGGTCCCCTTCGCAGCGGAAGCTCTGGCCGGAGCCGGGCTCCAGGGACGCGTCCTCCTGGCAGAGGTTGGTTCCCTCCACGTTCTGCAAGGGCAGGATCTGGTGGCAGGGTTTGCCCACCGCCTCGTAGGGGGCCATGCCGATGAGGGCGGCCATGGCCTGGTTGATCACCTGCACCCGCCGGTCCGGGTCCAGGATCATGATGCCGTCCGCGGTGTGCTCGATGATGGTGGCCAGGACGCTCCGCTCCTGGGCCAGTTGCTGGTAGAGCCGGGCGTTGCGCACGGCGATGGCCGCCTGGTCCGCGAACCCCTGTAGGAACTCCCAGTCCAGCTGGGAGAACGAGGTGTCCCCGCCGAAAAGGTAGATCACCCCCAGGAGTTCGTCCTCGAAGAGGAGCGGCAGAGCGATGACCGAACCCAACTGAACTCCCCCCAGCCGTTGCTCCACCAGGCGCACCCGGGCCTGGAGATCCCGGATGTAGAGCTCCCCAGAAGAGCTCACGGCCACTTCGTCGTAGTCGGTGGCCACGTCCGGCTTGGTCAGGTGGATGTCCTCCAGCAGGGGCTGGAAGGCGGGCAGCAACTTGGTTGGGATGCCGTAGATGGCTCGAACCTGGAAGCGGGCCTGGTTCTCGGGGGGGCGCATGGGCCGCCCCAGCAGGGTGGGGTCCTCCCGCAGAACGATCATGCCGGCCGGGCAACGGACCATCTCCGCGGCGCTGGCCAGGATCAGCCGCAGCAGGCTCGGGAGGTCCAGGCGCGAGGTCATGGCCCGGGTGATCCGCAGGAGGTACTCCCGTTGGCGCAGCTGGTGGGCAGTGACCAGAGCCGGTACGTTCATGGGGGAAAGATATCAAAGAGGTGGGGAAAAGTCAATGAAATGACCCAGGTGCGAGACACGTGGTCTTCCACCTGGGTCAGGGGCAGAAAGGGGTGATCTGGCGACTGTTCTGGCCGGAAAAAGTGAGGGGAGAGAAGCGTCAGAGGAGCTGTTCCCCGGTGAAGGAATCGGGCAGCAGTTCGGCCACGGTGGTGGAGCGGAAGTTCCCCACCGCGTCGCTGATGTAGACCACCATGTCCGGCCCCAGCTCGGCCATCACCTGCCGGCAGATGCCGCAGGGGGATCCACCGGTGGCGGTGGCCACGGCCAGGGCCAGGAACTTGCGTTTGCCCTGGGCCACTGCGCTGGTCAAGGCCACCCGCTCCGCGCAGATGGTGGCCGGATAGGAGGCGTTCTCCACGTTGCAGCCAGTGACGATGGCGCCGTCCTCGCAGAGGACCGCGGCCCCCACGTGATAACGGCTGTAGGGGGCGTAGGCCTGCTTGCGGGCCTCCAGAGCCTGCTGGATCAACGTCTCCGGGGAAAACTCGGTCACCGTGGGCCTCCTTCTGGTTGAATGGGGCGGGACGGGGCGGCTATCGGGTGCTCAGAAGAGCAGGCTCAGGATCGACCAACCTTTGGAGCGCTGTTCCCCCTCCGAGGTGGAGGGAGCCTGGACGTCCGCTCCCGCGGCGTTCGTGGAAGCAGGCGTCTCCAGACGCTCCACCCGCACCTTCTCGATGCGCCGGGAGAGGACGGAAAGCACGGTGAAGCGCCAGCCCGCCCACTCCACCGTCTCCCCGGCTTCGGGCACGCGCCCCAGCTGGCTGTAGATGAAGCCGCCCAGGGTGTCCACGTTCTCCGCTTCCAGCTCCACCCGAAGCAGCCCCGCCACATCGTCCAGGGGCATGCGGGCGTTGAAGATGAAGCGGTCCGGCCCGATCTGCTGCAGGATCGGCTCCTCCGTGTCGTACTCGTCCTGGATCTCACCCACGATCTCCTCCAGCAGATCCTCGATGGTCACCAGGCCAGCAGTGCCCCCGTACTCGTCCACCACAATGGCGATGTGGACCTGGCGGCGGCGCATTTCGTTGAAGAGCTCGTCGATCTTCTTGCTCTCGGGCACGTAGTAGACGGGGCGCAGGAGCCCTTCCACGGTGGCGTGGCCGCAGTCCGCCTGAAAGCAACGGAGGAGATCCTTGGCGTAGAGCAGCCCCACGATGCGATCCACGTTCTCCGTGTAGACTGGGATGCGGCTATGGCCCTTCTCCAGGATCACCTGGATGGCCTCGGACAGGGTGGCGTGGCTTGGGATGGCCACCATGTCGATGCGAGGAACCATCACCTCCCGCACCGCGGTCTCCCCCAGCTCGAAGATGCCGGCGATCATCTGCTTCTCGTCCTCGTCGATGGTCACCTCTCGGTCGGCGATGTGGCGCAGAAAACGCAGCCCCTCTTCGTCCAGGAAGAGGCTCTCCTGGCCCAGTCCGCCCAGCTCGCCGCCTACACGCCCGCCCAGGGCTTGCCAGAGGCCGGCCAGGGGGGCCAGCAGGGTGGTGAGGCCGTGGATCAGCGGGGCGAAATTCAGGGCCGCCCGGGCTCCCTGGCGCAGGCTCAGGGCCCGGCCCAGGACCTGAAAGCCCATCAGAGCGGCCCAGGTCAGGATCCAAACTGTCACCAGCAGGAGCAGGGTCCACTCCTGGGCCAGGGCGAACCAGGCCACCAACACGCCCGCGCCCACGAATCCGGCGCTCTTGGCCATGGTCAAGGCGCTGAGAAAACGGGTGGGATTGTCCAGGAGGGCGCTGAGGAGGGCAGAACGGGGCACGCCCCGTTCCTGCCACTGGCGGACCTGGCTGCGACTCACCGAGGCCAGGGCCACCTCCGCGCCGGCGGCCAGGGCGACGAGGGCGGCCAGCACCAGCAACAGGGCCCCTGCTAGAGCAGGTTCAACGTCCACGAAACTCTCCTTGCGTTCGAATTTCAAGATTCAACACAGATGCTTCTCCACAGATGCTCTTTCCGAAGATGCTCTTTCCGAGCCTTCGACTCACGCTTCCTTCTCGTCCTCCTGCCCTGGACGTGATGCCGAACGGGCAGGCACGCCGTAGACCAGGTCGCCTGTCGCCACATCCCGGGTGACCACAGAACCGGCCCCGGTCCGGGCTCCCTGGCCCAGACGCACCGGCGCCACCAGCATGGTGTCGCTGCCCAGGAAGACCTCGTCCTCGATGACCGTGGGGTGCTTGCGGGAGCCGTCGTAGTTGCAGGTGATGACCCCTGCGCCTATATTGACATTGGCACCGATGGTGGCGTCACCGACATAGCTAAAGTGTCCCATTTTGGTGCCTGGCCCCAGGTAGCTGTTCTTCACCTCGCCGAAGTTCCCCATGTGGACCCCAGGGCCCAGGTGGGCGCCCTTGCGCAGGTGGCCGAAGGGGCCGATCTCGCTCCCGTCCTCCATGCGGGCCTGCTCCACCACCGAGTGAACCACCCGGCATTCGTTGCCGATCTGGCTGTCCCGGATCTGGCTGTGGGGGCCGATCAGGCAATCCTCGCCGATCTGGGTGGCCCCCTGCAGGAGCGTGCCGGGCAGGATCACCGTGTCTGGCCCGATGGTCACCTGGGCGTCGATGTAGGTGGCGTTGGGGTCCACGATGGTGACGCCGGCGGCCATGTGGCGCTCCGCGATGCGACGCCGCAGCACCTCCCCTGCCATGGCCAGGTGGCTCCGAGTGTTGATGCCGTAGACATCCTCCAGAGGAGCCTGGGCAGCCACCACCCGCCGCCCCTGTTGCACCGCCATGCCGGCCAGGTCTGTCAGGTAGTACTCTCCCTTGGCGCTCAAGGGCACGTGGGGCAGGTTCGCCCACAGCCAGGCCGCGTCGAAGCAGTAGATACCGCTGTTGAGCTCCCGGATCTGGCGCTGTTCCGGCGTGCAGTCCACCTCCTCCACGATGGCTTGGACATCACCGGCCGCGTTGCGCACCACCCGCCCAAAACCTTGGGGATCCTCGCGTTCCACAGTGAGCATGGCCATGGCCAGGTCGCCTTGCTCCCGATTTTCCTTGAAGAAGTCCACGAAATGTCGTAACGTGGCTTCCTGAAGCAAGGGCATGTCCGCGTAGATGACCAGCACCGCGTCCGCCTTTCCCTGGAGCTGGTCTCGGGCCTGGAGGACGGCGTGGCCAGTGCCCAGGCGCTCCTCCTGCACCGCGTAGCGCACCCGAGGGCCCAGAAGGGCTCGCACCTGCTCGCCGCCGTGGCCGATCACCACCAGGGGCAGGCCATGGCTGATCCCTTTCACCGCGTCCACACTCCACTCCACCAGGGCGCGTCCAGCCAGGGGGTGCAGGACCTTGGGCAGTTTCGACTTCATGCGGGTGCCGTAGCCGGCGGCCAGGATCACAGTGGCAAGTTTCATGGCAGTTCTCTCTGGTTCATCGCTAAAGTGGGATGGGGCATGCCGGGCGGGGAGCCGTGCGCAGGGACGCCTCAGGCCGGGTCACATCAGAAGATCACATGGCAGGGAAAGGCCCAGGGGAAAGAAGAAGGGGGTTTAGTGCAACAAAAAAGACCAGACCGGTGTCGACGGTTGACGTCAACAAGTCTGGTGGATCCAGGGGCTGATTTTGTGCAGAACAGGGAAGGAAACAGGGGTCCGCAACAGCGCCGAGGCAGTCGCTCGGCCAGCTCCGCTGCGCATGGAATGGACGTATCGGAGGGTTATCTTCCATCAATTTTGAAGTGTGCGCTCAGATCGAGCTGAGATCGAAACGGTCCGAAGACAGCTGGGGCAAATTAAAAGGGGGAGTTGGCAGCGGCCTACTCTCACACAGGGTCGCCCCTGCACTACCA
>CAYQEB010000039.1:0-1595 GCA_964416395.1 uncultured Caldilineaceae bacterium
TCACTGGATCTCGTCCAGGATCATGTTCAGCAGCTCGCCGTTGATGATGCCCACGTAGATGGTGTTCACCCGGCCCTCGGGGTCCACGAAGACGGTGGTGGGCAGGCCCCGCAGGCCGTACCTCTCCGAGATGGCCCCGTCCTCGTCCACGATGACCGGCATGGTCATGTTGAACTCCTCCGCGAAGGGGCGAATGGCCCCCATGCTCTCCTGGACGTTGACCTCCAGCACCGGCACATCCGGGCGAGACTGGGTCAGGGCCACGAACTCGGGCATCTCGGCTCGGCAGGGCCCGCACCAGCTGGCCCAGAAGTTGATCACCACCGGCTTGCCCCGCAGGTCCGAGAGGGCCACGCCCCGGCCGTCCGCCAGGACGAAGGCGAAGTCCGGCGCCTCTTTCCCTTCCTGGGCCATCTCACCGGATTCCGGAGCCAGGGCCTGGGGGAATCCGCGCCCCAGTTCGTCCGGCAGTGCATCCAGGCTAACCCGGGTGAAGCCAGAGAGCTCCCCGGCTTCCTTGGCCTGGGAAGAGGTGCAGGCGCCCAGCACCAGGATCAACAGGAGGAACAAGAAGGGGAGAATTTTCCGGTTCATAGCAGCTCACTCACACGATCCCCTCGCTCTGGGCCCAGGGCGAGGGGAGAAGGATGCGCCCAGGCTAGGATCGGCTGCTGTTCAGGGTGGCCCCGCTCAGGTAGCCGATGTAGGCCGGGATCAGCGGCAGGACGCAGGGGCTGATGAAGCTGATGAGCCCGGCAATGAAGGCCAGAGGCATGGAGCTGAGCACCCCCGCGCTGATGGTCTCGGAAACGCCGAAGAGGTTCGCCACCCCTTCCTCCAGGGCAAAGACCCACTCGTTCAGGAAGGCGAAGCTGGTGGTCAGGCTGGCCAGCTGGTCCGACCAGAGGAGCCAGGCCACGTAGAGGAGGAAGATGCCGCTGATGATGCTGACGATGTTGGCGTGGCGGTTCATCTTGCGCAGGACCTGGGTGGCCCGGCCGAAGGCTGCCCCGGTGATCAGGAAGGGGATCCCCAGGCCCAGGCTGTAGACGGCCAGGAGGATGGCCCCTTGGCCGGCGGTGGAGCTGTTGCTGGCCAGGAAGAGGATGCTGGCCAGGATCGGCCCCACGCAGGGCACCCACCCGGCGCTGAAGCTCACCCCCATGAGGGCGCTGCTGGCGTAGCCCCAGCCCCGCTTCACCTTGTGCATCTCCGTCACCCGCTTCTCCGTGTAGAGCAGGGCGTTGAAGAAGTTGAGCACGTCCACCAGGGCGGCCGCAGCCGGGTTGCTCTTCACATCCGTGGCCCGGCTGATCCGGTCCGCCAGCCAGCGGAAGACCCCCAGGGTGGTCAGGCCGAAGATGATCAGCATGACGGCCCCGAAGCGCTGCACATAGGGCAGGATGGGGTTCAGGCTCTGGCCCAGCAGCCCCGCCGCGGATCCCAGCAGGGTGAAGACCGCGGTGAAGCCCAGGACGAAGGCCAGGGCATGGAGAAAGGTGGTGTGGCGTGCGACGGTGGGGGCGGGGCGCTGGTGGATGGGCGCTCCCTGAACGGCCTGTGTCATGATTCCGGTCCTTTACATGATAGAAAAA
>CAYQEB010000039.1:1695-4261 GCA_964416395.1 uncultured Caldilineaceae bacterium
GGGCGCTCCCTGAACGGCCTGTGTCATGATTCCGGTCCTTTACATGATAGAAAAAATACGTGAGATAGAAGGCTCCTCTGTGCCACGGGCGAACACACCTGGTGCGCCTCGCATGTTGCTCGGTAGCTTGATTGTAGCGGCTTTTTCCGAGGAAGAAGTAAATTTGCCTACCAAATCGCCAGGTTAGCGTCGGCGCTCCTGGAGCTGTTCCTTGAGCAGGGCCATGTCCCGTTCCAGACGACGCTGGCGGGCCACCAGGGTGGTCACGTAGAGGGTGGCCAGCAGCCAGAGCAAAATCAGAGCAGAAGCCAGGTAGATCATCGGTAGAGTTCCTCCGTGAGTTCAGTCAGCTCGTCCTCCAGCCGCAGCTGACGCCAGCGATGGACGAGCAGAGCCGTGAAGAGCAGGGTGTAGGCCACAGTGGCCACCATCAGGGTCTGGGCCATGGTGGCGCCGATGCCGAAATCGCCCTGAGCCTCCGCGTTGCTGCCGTTGAAGACCACCGGGTGGATGGTGCGGAACCAACGGGCGCTGTAGTAGGTGAGGGGGACGCTCAGGAAGGCGAACAGGGCGTAGATGCTGCTGAACAGCGCCCGGCTGTGCCGGTTGTCGATGCCGTTGCGAAAGAGCAGATAGGCCACATAGATCAGCACGGTGATGGCCGCGGTGGTCAGGCGAGGATCCCAGGTCCAGAAGGTGTTCCAGGTGGGCTTGGCCCAGATGCTCCCGCTCAGGAGCACCCCGGCCCCAAAGATCACCCCCAGCTCGATGCCGGCGTGGGCCAGGCGGTCCCAGCCCAACTGACGGCGCACCAGATACCCCACACTGCCCACCAGGGAGACCAGGAAGCCCAGGAAGGCCGCGGTCACGTTGCCGATGTGGAAGTAGAAGATCCGCTGGGCCATCTGCTCATCCCCGGCCAGGTTGGTGGCCGGCTTGGCGTAGAGCAGCGCGGCCCAGACCAGGGCCACCAGAGCCAAGGCCGCGGCCACGTCCAGGACGAACAAGGCCACATCGGCCCAAGACATCTGTACTTTCGATTGTTCTTCCATTTTCAGCGTTACATTGGCCATAGATTCCCCCAAATTGTTCATCCAAAGGAGCCAGGAAAGGTCCCGCCCCTCCCTGCTCCGGGCGCCACAGTCAACAGGCTCTCCACCTTCCCAGACTATCCATGTTCCCAGATTATCCGCGTTCCCAGATCAGGTCAAAGACCATGAAGGCCACGGTGATCACGATCACGTCGAAGACCAACATGAGCTGCAGCCAACGCCAGAGACCGGACATGGGCTGCCCGTCCAGGATCCCCGCGGTGAGCCCCACCCCAGCCATGAAGACGGGGATCATCACCGGCAGAAAGAGGATGGGCAGCATGGTCTCCCGGGCCCGAACGTTGGCCGTCAGGGCCGCGAAGAGGGTGCCCACACTCACGTAACCGAAGGTGCCCAGGAAGACCCCCGCCAGGATCCAGAGCCGAAAGAGGCTGATGTCGAAGAGGATCAGGAACAGGGGCAGGATGAGCAGCTCCATGACCAGCATGAAGAGCAGGTTGGCCGCCAGCTTGCCGAAGTAGATGACGCTGCGGTCCATAGGCGCCAGGAGCAGCGCGGCCATGCTGCCCTTGTCCACCTCCGCGCCGAAGCTGCGATGCAGCCCCAGCACCCCCGCGAAGAGGATCACCAGCCAGAGCCCCCCGGGCGCCACCATGCGGGATTCCGGCACCCGCAGGTCAAAGGCCAGGCCCAGGACGATGACGGCCAGGGCCCCAAAGGCCACCATGGTGCTGGTGATCTCCCGGGAGCGCAGCTCCGCCTGCACCTCCTTGGCGAAGATGGCCCAGACCTTGGCCAGGTAGGCGGCCAGGCCGCGCCGGGTGCGCATGGTCACCTTCTCCCGGGCCAGCAGGGAAAGCTCCTGCCGCTCCATCAGGGCGCTCATGGGGCCGTCCCCTCCTGCTCCATGGCCAGGCGCCGGTAGATGGCCTTCAACTCCTGGGAGGTGAGGCGGGCCGTCTCCGCCTGGTAGACGATGCGCCCCTCGGCCAGGAGGGCGATGCGGTCCGCCCACTCCACCGCTCGGTCCAGGTTGTGGGTGGTGAGGAGGATGGCCCGGTTGGCCCCGCCCAGCTGTCGGATCAGCCCCCGGAGCATCTCCGCGCTGGCCTGGTCCAGGCCAGTGTCCGGCTCGTCCAGGAGCAGCACCGGCGGATCGTGGAGGATGGCCCGGCCGATGGCCAGGCGCTGGGTCATCCCCCGGCTGTAGGTGCGCACCGGGTCGTAGCGGCGATGCCAGAGATCCACCGCCCGGAGCACCGCCTGGATACGGGGGGCCGGCTTGCTCATATCGTAGAGCCGGGCGAAGAACTGCAGGTTCTCCAGGCTGCTCAGCCCCTCGTAGAGGAGGGGGGCGTGGCTCACCACGCCCACGTAGCGACGCAGCTCGTGGCCGGCCTGCTCCTGGAGGACGCCCCCCAGGGCCACCTGCCCCCGGTCCGGCCTGTCCAGCCCGGCAATGAGGCGGATCAGGGTGGTCTTCCCCGCGCCGTTGGCCCCCAGCAGGGCCAGGA
>CAYQEB010000039.1:4361-7315 GCA_964416395.1 uncultured Caldilineaceae bacterium
ATGAGGCGGATCAGGGTGGTCTTCCCCGCGCCGTTGGCCCCCAGCAGGGCCAGGACCTCCCCCTGGTTCACGGACAGATCCACGCCCTGGAGGACCGCCTTGCGGCCGAAGCGTTTGTGCACCCCGGTCACCTGGATCAGGGGCGCCTCCGGGCCGGGATCGGCCATGCGCTCTGCGGTTCGTTCCTGCGCCAACCTCGTTTCACTTGCCATCATCTGGCATTTTCCTGCAGGTGCGCCGCTACTGTCAAGAGACGGGACTTAAGCTGGGAGCGTTGCTCCTGCCAGCGGTCGTCGTCCAGTTCGCCCAGGGCGTGGAGGTCGTCCAACCGGGCGATGGCGGCCACCAGTTTCTCTTGCTCCTCTCGCAAGGCCCCCGGGGAATCTGGGCTGGCTCCGCTGCCCTGGCGCCAGGCCAGGACCAGCACCCCGGCCAGGATCAGGGCCACGAAGCCGCCCAGGATCCAGGGTGTGCGGGGATCCAGCTGGGGCACCCGGGACGGAGTCGCCTGGGGGTTGCTCTGGGCTGGCTGGGGCGCCTCGCCCGGCTTGGGCAGGCCGGCCAGAGCCAGGACCACGGCTCCCGGCGGCAGCTCCTCGGCCTGCCAGAAGCGGAAAGGCTGCCCCTGGATGTCCTGGACGCCCTGGAACTGAAGGGCATCCGCCTCCACGGAAAGGCCGGTCAGATCGGGGATCAGCAGGTTGATCTGCTGGATGGGGTAGAGGAAACCCTGGCGCAGCTCCAGCTGATCCTCGGTGTAGGGAATGAAGTAGCGCAGGATGATCTGGCGGGTCCCCTCTCCGGGGATGACCGGCGCGGTGTCGTAGATGATGTTGCCCACCTGCTGGAAACGGCCGCCCAGGCTGCCGTTCTGCAGGCTGATCTGCTGGGCGCCGTCCGGCACCTGGAAGGCCACGGTCACCGGCGTCTCCAGCCCCTCCACTGCCTGGCCCACGTAGGTGCGATCCCCCTGGTTGCCGAAGACCAGGTTCTGGCCCACCACCACCGCGCCGGGCTGGATGTCCAGGATCCAGTGCACCCGGTTCAGGATCACCTGGCTGGGATCGTCCGTGGTGGCGTAGACCAGAATCTCCACGCTGGCCTCTGGCTCCTCTGGGGTCAGAGTGACCACCTGGCTGGGGTAGGTCACCTCATCGTAGGGGACCGTGGCCATGTAGACCACGTTGGGGTCCACCATGAGGTCGGCGAAGGCGAACTGGCCCTCCGCGTCCAGGGTGGTGGTGAAGGTGGCGATGGGCTGGAAGTCGATGAAGGCCTGGAGGGTCACCTCCACACCCAGGGGGAGGGTCTCACCGGGCGTGCCCTGGCGCACCGATCCCTGGATCACGCCTGGCCCGGGCCGGTAGGGGGATTCCCAGGGCGGGGTGTAGGAGAAGGTGCGGATGTACTCCAACACGCTGCGCTGCTGCTCCGGGGACCAATCCCCGCCCAGATCCGGGTGGGCGGCCTGCCATCCGGCCAGCCAGTCGGCCTGGCTGCGTTTGACAGTGTAGCCCAGGTCGGTGAAATCGGGCAGATCGCCCTGGGCCTCCGGGCCGTCCCCTGCGCCCGTGGGGCCATGACAGGAGGCGCAGCTGGCCTGGTAGAGCTCCTGGCCCTGGGCGACCTCGTCCGGGTCGGTGTGCAGGCTCCAGACGAAGGCCAGGGTCTGCCAGATCTGCTCGTCGGTCAGCTGGTTTCGCCACGGAGGCATGAACTTGTCCAGCCGCCCGAACTTGGTCACGTGGAAGAGGAGAGCCGGGCTCTTCTCCCACATGGCCTCTGGATCCGCGAAGGCCAGGGGAGGGAAGGGCAGGTCCGCGGCGGTGGGGCCGTCTCCCTTCCCCTCCGGCCCGTGACAGGCCGCGCAGTTCTCCTGGAAAAGGGGGGCGCCCACCCCGGCGATGGGCGGGGACTGGGGCGCGGGCACCTGTTCCGGGTCAAAGGGCGGGGGCGGTTCCTGGGCCTGGAGGGCGGTGGGCGCGAAGGCCAGGAGGGCCAGGGTGAAGAGAAAGGCGAGAAGGGTGGACGGGTGGCTGGACCATCGGGTGGCCGGCTGCTGGCTTCCACCTGCCACCCGCCAACTTCGTTCGAGTTCCTGTGTCTTGTTTTCGTCCGCTCTATCTTCGTTCACTCTATCTTCGTCCACTCTTCTATCAATGAAAGACCGGCGCCTGTCACAAGGCAGCCGGTCCAGATGTTCGATTCAGTTGAGCATTCGTTCCGTCATCGGAATACCGCAACGCTTTCGAGAGCGTTTCAGCCCTAGCGATTGGCCTCCACGAAGACTTCCTCTGGCTCCTCTTCGTAGCGGCTCGGGCATTTGAGCAGCAGCGTGTCCGCCTGGAAGACGCCGTTGGGCTTCAGCTCCCCTTCGATGATGGCGGAGGCGGCTCGCTGGAAGTTGTCCGGCCGGGGGCCGTAGAAGACGATGGGCAACTGGGAGCCGTCCTCGTCTTGGATGGCGAAACGCAGCACCACGTTCTGGGGGTCCCACTCCTCGCTGCCGTCCACCACCTGGCCGCTGACCCGGACCCGCTGGCCGTAGAGGGCGCCGGCCTGCTGCTGGATCTCGCTGACGGTCAGGTAGTAGGCGCCGGTGGTCACCGTGGCCTGGACGATCAACACCACCACCAGGCCGATGAGCAGGGCCCCGCCGATGATGAATTTCAGGTTCTTGTTCGTGGCTTTGCGGCGGGCCAGCTCCCGGGGAATGACCGGATTCCGTTCGACCAGTTCTGCCATGGATCTCCTCCTGTTGGGGATGTCCAAACATTCCAACACCGGCGCCCGAGGTCGGTTTCGCACAGCTTCCAACGGCCGGTGAGTCTCGCTGTGGGCCTCGGCTGTCCGCTGAGGCCTTCCAGTTCACGCCCCGCCATGCGGAGCGTCCCTGGATTCCCTGCCTCTCACCCTCACGTTACACGGCATCCCGCCTGCTTATTCTACCAGTT
>CAYQEB010000039.1:7415-10074 GCA_964416395.1 uncultured Caldilineaceae bacterium
TTATTCTACCAGTTTCAGGCAGCGCGAGGATGTGAAGAAAGTCACGAACAGTGTACTGGATAGGGGGAGTTTCGTCAATTATGGCGGGCAGCAGGTCGCTCCTCGGTATGCCCGGTTACAAAACAGGGCCAGGCCGTGCAGGATTTGCTGGAAGAACGCCCGCTTTGCTCCACGCGCCCTGGCCTCACGCCGATTCGCCCTGGCGGCCGGCCTCGGACTCCCCGTCCTCCGCCTCCTCGTCCTCCAGCCAGGGTGTCTCCGAGTGGAGGATGGCCAGGGCCTTCTCCGCCAGAGGGCCCGGCACCATGACCCGGGTCGCGGCCAGGCTGCCGGTGGTCAGGCCGTAGACCGCCCCCAGGACCTCCCCCTGGAGCACTGCGGGGATGCCCTCGCTGATCAGCCGCCCCTTGACGATGTGGGCCTCCAGAGGATTGGCCGCCTCCCAGACCACCACCGGCTCGGTGGAGATGGAGCCCCCTGTGGTGGCCGAGGCTTCGGTTTCCTCTTTTCCCCTTCCCCAACCCAGCCACCTCCAGAAAGATGTCGCTGCTGCGCTCATCTGTCGCCTCCTTTTCGCCTGTCCTTTTGCGCCCGACCCCCTGCGCCCATCATTCTGCGCCCGTCCTTCAGCGCCCGATTTCTCGGACTCGCCCGACGTCCCGGACGAGATCTAGCCCAGCAGGTTCATCCAGTCCAGCGAGCTGGCCGCCCGGCCCACGTAGGGGTTGAAGATCCGCTCGTGGGCGATGGTGGTCTCTGGCCCGTGGCCCGGGTGGATCACGTAGTCGTCCGGCAGGCTCATGAGCTGCTCCCGGATGCTGCGCAGGAGCAGGTGACCGTCGGCCAGGGGCAGATCGAAGCGGCCGATCCCCTCCCGGAAGAGGGTGTCCCCGGCGAAGACCTGGCGTCCCCGATGGTCCACGAAGACCACGTGGCCTGGGGAATGGCCGGGCACATGGCGCACCTCCAGCTCCTGGTAGCCGAAGCGGATGGTCTGGCCATGCTCCAGGAACTCGTCCGGCTCGTAGACCGGATCCATGGTCATGCCCAGCCAGGCCTGGACCCGCACCGGGGCGTCGTGGAGGATGGGCAGGTCCGCCTGGTGCAGGTGGAAGGTGGCGCCGGTGGCGTCCTTCACCTCGTTCACCGCCATGACGTGGTCGAAATGGGCGTGGGTGTTGATGATCTTCTCGATGGTGAGACCGGTCCGCTCCACCACCATGAGGATGGCGTCCGCGTTGTCCCCCGGGTCCACCACAACGCCCTTTTTCGTCTTCTCGCAGCCCAACACGTAGCAGTTTTCCTGCAGCAGACCGACGGTCAAGCCTTTGACGATCATCCCGCGCCCCCCTGTTCTGTCTCTCCAGCCAGCCCGGATCCCGCCCCCAGGCCGCTCCCCGATCGGTCGTCTGCCTCGGCTGGCCTGGCTGGCCCGGTGCAGAGCCAGCGGCTGCTCCACTGGCTCAGGCTGCGCAGGACCGGCTCCAGCTCTCGCCCTTTTTCCGTCAGGCTGTACTCCACATGGAGCGGCACTGTGCTCACCTGGGTACGCTGGACCAGCCCCTCTTCCTCCAGCATCTTCAACCTGCTGCTCAACGTGCTGGGGTTGACGCCCCCCAGGGCCTCCTGCAGCTCACAGAAACGTTTGCAACGGCAGCCCAGCAGGTGATGGACGATCTGGAGGGTCCACTTGCGGCCGATGATGCGGGCGGCCACCTCCACAGGGCAGAGTTCCTGGGGAACGGCTTGGGTCATGTTCGGGCTCCTGCAGCTCCTTGGGGCAAGCGACGCCTGGCTCCGCCGGACGGCCGGACGAGAGGGCGGCGTCGCCACCCGACGCTACATCAATCATAGTACACTGCAAGAACAGCGAAAGTCAAAAGCGTTACAAATGCCATTACGGCCCGATTTCTTGCACTGATAGAGCCTCCAACCCTCATGGCTGGGCCGGGATGCGCCCCAGCCTCACGGCCTCGCCGTCCACCTCCAGGAGCAGCCGAGCCCCCTGCCCGTCGTAGAGGATATCGAACTCCCCGCGCACGAACTGGCCCGGTTGCCACAGGCCTGTAGGATATCCGCCACCAGCCAGGGGGGCAGTGAGCTTCTCCTGGCCCAGGGTCAGGCGGAAGTGCAGGTCCTCGGGCCAATCCGGCGGCAGGGGATCCGGCGCCTGCCAGTAGAGGGTCACGTGGACCGGCTGGCCCGACGGGATGGGTGTCTCCGGCGCGTGGGCAAAGCCCTTGCGGTAGGCGTCGTAGCCCACCAGGGTCACCGGCCCCAGGCTCCGCTCCAGGCGATGCTGGATGGGGGCCACGTCCAGGGGCAGGGCCCGCTGGCCGGGCCCCACCGTCACCTCTCCCAGAGGGACGAAGTCCTGGCCGCTGGCAGTGACCAGCCGCTGGCCTGTCTCCCCGTCGTAGAGGGCCAGGATCAGCCGGTAGACGCCCGGCGGCGTCCCCAGGGGCGCCAGCAGGCCGTAGTTGTCCTGGATGATCTCCCCTGGCGTCCAGGTGACGGTGGGGCGGGAGCCGCCCACGGGTTCGCTGTCCCGCTGGGCCACCACCTGGGAGCGGGCGTCCAGGAGCTGGACCGTCACCTTGTAGCGGCGCTCCGTCTCGGCCAGGGGGCGCCAGGTCAGGCCCACCAGGGCCATCTCCCC
>CAYQEB010000039.1:10174-16688 GCA_964416395.1 uncultured Caldilineaceae bacterium
GCCACCAGCAGGCACCAGGCCGGCGCCGCCACGATGAGGAACTTGAGGAAGGCGTCGGTGAAGAGGCCCAGGCCGAACATCATGGCCACCGGGGCCAGGAACCAAAGCCCCAGGGCCAGAGCGGCAGGTGCGCGCCCTGTCCGCTCCAGGCGAACCAGCCCCACCAGGGGCAGCAGGCCAGCCAGGAGCAGCCAGGGCCAGGCCAGGACCGGTCCACTGCGGATGGGGCCCACGGTCAGGGTCTGCAGGGTGAGGGCCAGCCCTTCCAGGAGGGGGGTGGCCTCCCCGCCTTTGGGCCAGCTCAGGACCCGGTCCACTGCTGTGGGCAGCCAGGGCGCGTAGAGGAGCAGGGCCAGGGCGTTGGCCAGAAGGAAGAGGGAGACGGGAGAACGGAGCACGGAGCGCGGGTGAGCAGGTGGGGCAGTTGATCGACGAGCTGCTCGATGCCTTCGCCAGACCCCGAGCTCCAACGCCCAGCCAGCCAGAAACGCCAGCCCGGCCCCGGCCAGGATCACCGGGAAGCTGTAGTGGGTCCAGAGGCCGGCTGTGGCGAAGAGGACGTACAGGGTGAGGAGCAAAGGGGTGGGGATGGCGCGCGCAACGTGAAGCGTGGAGGTGCGGTCGATTGGGCGGCTGGAGGATTGGGGGATTGAAAGCCCGTGAGCACCGTCCGCCATCCTCGCCATCCACGCCAACAGGACCCAGAACAGCCCCGCGCTCTCCAGAGCCAGGAGCATGTACATGCGGGCCTCCTGGCTGTAGTAGACCAGGAAGGGGTTGACTGCGGCCAGAAAGGCGGCCAGCAGACCGGCCCGATGGCCGCCGGGCAGACGCCGGCCCAGCTGATAGACGACAGCCACCAGGAGCACCCCAGTCACCGCGGAGAAGCTGCGCATGCCCCAGGCTCCTGTGCCGAAGGCCTGGCCCCAGAGCTTCAGCAGCCAGTAGTAGCCCGGCGGGTGGATGTCCGCGGCGCTGGCCTGGGCGATCTGAGGGAAGCTGCGCTGGATCAGGGCCCAGGTGTTGCCCTCGTCGTGCCAGAGGGAGGAGGCGGTGAGGCGGTGGAAGCGCAGGAAGGCGGCCAGGAGGAGAATGGAATAATAAGCTATGGAGTAAGGAGTAATGGAGTAGCGGGCAACGCGCAAACGTGAAGCGGGGCCCGCGATGCGGGAGAAACTCCATCCACGCCCATCCCCGACGCCCAACTTCCAACCGCTCATTCTGGCAGCCGCCCTTCCCGGATGTAGGCCTGGATGCTCTGGTAGACGGGCATGGGCGTGAAGTCCGGGGCCAGCAGGCGGAAGTAGGCCTCGGGCTGGCCGTTGCGCTCCCACTCGTCCGTGGCCCGTTTCAGGAACCAGGTGTTGGCCACCCCCACCCAGGGCCATTCCCGGCGGATGCGCTCGTAGGCCAAGGGCAGGTACCGGGCCTGCTGCTCCAGGCTCACCCGGCCGTACCGGGGCTCCACCCCCTCCGGGGCCGCGTTCCAGTTCATCTCGCTGATCCAGAGGGGCTTGTGGGCGTCCCCGTTGCGCACCATCACGTCCCGGATGAACTGGGGCCGGCCGAAGTTCATCACCCGGGGATGCATGCGCCGGTCCGTGGGGCCGCTGAAGAGGCCGTAGCCCTGGGCGGCCACGATGTCGAAGTAGGGGGCGGCCCCCGCGTCGTACATGCGCTGGAGGAAGAGGAGGTCGTTCAGGCTGTTGGCCGGGGGCGGCGCGTCGGGCTGCAGGTTGATGGTGGCGGCCAGGGCCCCGGCGATGATCACCACGTCCGGGTCTGCGGCCCGGGCCGCGGTGGCCCCCAGCTTCAGGAGCTCCGTGTACTCCTCCGGGCTGATGGGGTAGCCCCCCCACTCCGGGTAGATGTTGGGCTCGTTCCAGAGCTGGTAGTAGCGGACCCGCCCCCGGTAGCGGCTCACCACCGCGGCGACGAAGTCCGCGAAGTCCTGGTAGTCGTCCGGCGGGGCGTAGGATCCCACCGCGTCCCCCTGGGCCCGGCTCCAGGCTGGCGGGTTGCTGATGCGCACGATGAGCTCCAGGCCGTACTTCTCCGCCAGGGCCACGATGTGGTCGTACTTCTCCCAGGCCGAGCGGGCCGGCTCGTGGCGCCGGTCCTGGAAGTCCCCCTTGCCGTGGATCTCGATGTCCTCCCAGGGGAACTCCTGGCGCAGCCAGTGGAAGCCGGCCTCCGCGGCCATCTGCACCGCCCGCTCCCGCTTGGCCGGATCCACCTCCTGCTCCAGGAAGACGTTGACGCCGAAGGGGTTCACGTCCCCGTACGCGGTGACCGCATCCGGGGCCAGGGCCAGCCGGGGCCGCAGCTGATCCCCGGCCCGATCCGTGAGCCCCTTCACCTGGGGCAGGAAGGCCTCCTCGCCGGTCTGCTGCCAGAGCCACTGCCGGGCTGGGGGCGTGCGCAACAGGAAAAAAGCCAGCCCGCCCAGGAGGAGCAGACTGGCCCAGAGGATGAGCGTGTCACGGATGGCTGCGGAGAGCCTGGTCGGGTGTCTCGGGTGTCGCATCGGACGGTCCAGGCCGGTGGGCTACCGGCTGTCGAAGTCGATGATGGCCTGCTGGCACTTGCCCGGGCCGGCCTCGCCGTCGGTGTGGACCTGGGCGATCTCCGAGATGCGTTTGCCGCTGGGGTCCGTGATCCAGAAGAACCAGTTCCCCTCCCGGGGGCCGCCGGCCTGGAGGATGTGGGAGTAGTAGCCCGGGTTCCAGTTGGGGTAGCCCTCGTGGGGGCCACTGGTGACTGCGGCCACGATGGGGCCGTCCGGCGCGTAGCTGAAGACCACCCGGTAGCCGTTGGTCGGCACCCCGCCCTTGTAGACCGTGCCCTCCACGTAGGTGACCCCGGCGTTGGGCGCGCAGCCCTGGAGCTGGGCGATGTTGAACTCGTACTGGGAGGCGGGGGTGGGCGTGGGCTGGGGCGCAGGCGTGGCCGTGGGCGGCAGCGGGGTGGGCGTGGGCGGCGGCGCAGGGATGTTGCTGGCCACCGGCACCGCCTCCGTCCCCTCCGGGGTGACCAGCTCCGCGAAGAGCCAGCCGGGCTGGCCGTTGAAGTCGATCTGCCACCAGTTCCCCGCCTGGTTCTTGCCCGTCACCCGGAAGCGCTGGCCCGGGTCCGCCTGGCCGATGATGGGGTAGTTGGTTCCAGGCCCCTGGCGCACGTTCATGAGCTGGTCCGTGACCACCGCTGGCTCCGGCGTGGGCGTGGGGGGCTCCGGGGTGGGCGTCTCCTGGGGCTGGCTGGCCCCGGGCTGTCCCTGGCCCTGTCCCTGGCTCGGAGCCGGGTTGGCCGCGGCCGCCGTGGCCTCCGCAGCCTTGGCTGTGGCCGCCGCGGATGGGTCCACCGGGGTCATGACGATCTCCGGTGTGGGGGTGAAGGTGGGCATGGGCGTGCGGGTGGGCGTGGGCGGCGCCGCCGGCTGGGACGGTCCGCAGGCGGTGAGGGTCAGGCCCATCACAAGGGCTGCAAAGACAACAACAAGACGCGTGCGCATAAGTTCGATTCCTCGCTCCATCAGGCTTGGCGTTGGACGGGTATCGAGTATAGCATACGCCAAATCAGGGACCAAACTTAGGGGGATTGGCGGGTGTGGGAGGGGTGAAGAGACAAGGAGACGGGGAGACAGAGAGACAAGGAGACAGGGAGACAAGGAGACAGGGAGAATTGAGATGGATGGCCGGATGAAAGGGTGGCCGGATTGAAGCGCGCCTCCTCTGGCCCCAATCACAGGCTATCCAATTCCCCAATCGCCAACTCCCAATTCCTTCCTCCCCCTCTTCCCCCATGCTATAATCCCTCCATGGCCCTCTCCCACGTGATCGCCGACCTGCGCCGGGACCCCGGCTTCATGAGCCACGTGACCGCCTGGCAGACCCTGCCAGCCCAGCCGGCGCGCACCGCCCCCATCCCAAAGAGCCTGCACCCGGCCCTGATCAGGGCCCTGGCCCACCGGGACATCCCCACCCTCTACACCCACCAGCGCCAGGCCGTGGACCAGGCCCTCCAGGGCGCGAACGTGGCGGTGGTCACCCCCACGGCCAGCGGCAAGACCCTCTGCTACAACCTGCCCGTCCTCCACGCCCTGCTCACGGACCCGGAGGCCACGGCCCTCTATCTCTTCCCCACCAAGGCCCTGGCCCAGGACCAGCTGGCGGAGCTCCGGGCCTGGCGGCGTCAGCCCCTGGCCCAGGATCCCACCCTGGCGACCCGGCTGCCCCAGGGCGGGGTGGCCACCTACGACGGGGACACGCCCCGAGGCCGCCGCCCCCGCATCCGGGAAGAGGCCCGACTGCTCATCACCAACCCGGACATGCTCCACCTGGGCATCCTCCCCTACCACGGCAACTGGGCTCGTTTCTTCGCCCACCTACGCTTCGTGGTCCTGGACGAGATGCACACCTACCGGGGCATCTTCGGCAGCCACGTGGCCAACCTCCTGCGCCGCCTCCAGCGCATCGCCCGCTTCCACGGCGGCCGGCCCCAGTTCATCCTCACCAGCGCCACCATCGCCAACCCCCAGGAGCTGGCCGAGAAGCTCATCGAGCAGCCGGTCCGCCTGGTGGACGACAACGGCGCGCCCCGGGGCGAAAAGCACATCCTCCTCACCACCCCGCCCCTCTACGACCCGGAGCGAGGCCTGCGCCGCAGCAGCGTCCTGGTGGCCCAGGAGCTGGCCGCCCGCTTCCTCCTGGGAGGGGTGCAGACCATCGTTTTCGCCCGCTCCCGGCTGACCGTGGAGGTGCTCCTCACCTACCTGCGGGAGCGCCTGAGCCGGCCACCTCGGCGCGGCTCGGGGAAATCCCAGGGGGGCAGCCTGCCCCCGGAGGCCATTCGGGGCTACCGGGGCGGCTACCTGCCCGAGGAGCGACGGGCCATCGAGGCCGGCCTGCGCCAGGGGAAAGTGCGGGGAGTGGTGGCCACCAACGCCCTGGAGCTGGGCATCGACATCGGCCAGCTGGAGGCGGCCATCCTCTGCGGCTACCCGGGGAGCATCGCCAGCACCTGGCAGCAGATGGGCCGGGCCGGCCGCTCCCGCAACGCCTCCCTGGCCCTGCTGGTGGCCTCCGCCAGCGCCCTGGACCAGTACATCCTCAACCACCCGGAGTTCCTCCTGGAGCGCTCTCCGGAGCACGCCCTGATCCACCCGGACAACCTGATGCTCCTGGTGGATCAGCTGCGCTGCGCCGCCTTCGAGCTGCCCTTCTCCGCAGGGGAAGGCTTCGGCCGCAGCCCCTTCACCGAGGAGGTGCTGGCCCTGCTGGCGGAACAGGGGGAGCTCTACGCCCACGCCGGCCGCTTCCTGTGGAGCGGGGAAAGCTATCCCGCCCGCCGGGTGAGCCTGCGCAGCGCCTCCGGGGAGCCGGTCACCATCCAGGCCAGGACGGAGGAGGGGGTGCGGGCCATCGGCCAGGTGGACCGGGCCAGCGCGCCCCGGCTGGTCCACGAGGGCGCGATCTACATCCACGAGGGGCAGAGCTACCTGGTGGAGAGCCTGGATCTGGAGGAGGATCTGGCCCGGGTGCGCCCGGCTCGGGTGGACTACTACACCCAGGCCGGGACGGAGACAGCCATCCAGGTGCTGGGGATCCGGGAGGAGGCCCAGGTGGGCGGCGGCCTGGTGGCCCACGGGGAACTGCAGGTCACCAGCCGGGTGGTGGAGTACCGGCGGGTCAAGCACTTCACCCACGAGAACCTGGGGGTGACGCCCCTGGACTACCCGCCCCAGCTCCTGGAGACCGACGGCTACTGGTTCCGGCTCACCGCCCAGGCCCTGGCGGAGCTGGCGGCCGCGGGCCAGTGGCAGGACGCGCCCAACGACTACGGCCCCAACTGGCAGGAGCAGCGGGCCAAGGTCCGGGCCCGGGACGGCTACCGCTGTGCGGTCTGCGGCAAGCCGGAGCCCCCTGACGGCCAGCACGACGTCCACCACCTGCGCCCCTTCCGCAGCTTCGGCTACGTCCCCGGCCACAACGAACACTACCGGGAGGCCAACCGGCTGAGCAACCTTATGCTGGTCTGCCGGACCTGTCACCGGCGGCTGGAGGCGGGGGTGCGCACCCGGGGCGGCCTGGCTGGCCTGGCCACCATCCTGGGCAACTTGGCTCCCCTCTTCCTCATGTGCGACCGCTCGGACATCGGCGTCACCGTGGAGGAGCGCTCCCAGGCGGGCGGCGAGGAGGCGGGATCCCCCCGCATCTTCGTCTACGAGGGGATCCCCGCGGGGCTGGGCTTCAGCCAGCAGCTCTTCCAGCGCCACCGGGAGCTCCTGGCCGCGGCCCAGGAGACTATCCAGCGCTGCGGCTGCCGGTATGGCTGCCCGGCCTGCGTGGGCCCGGTCCTGGAGAACGACCCGGCGGGAGAGGGTCCCCTGCTGGAGACCAAGCAGCTGACTCTGAGCCTGATCCAGGCGCTGTTGGGGGCCGGCTGATCGGCGGCGCCCGGCCTTGGGTCCAGGCGAAGCGCACCCCACCCGGTCTAATCTTCAATCTTCAGTCTT
>CAYQEB010000039.1:16788-21623 GCA_964416395.1 uncultured Caldilineaceae bacterium
CCTTGGGTCCAGGCGAAGCGCACCCCACCCGGTCTAATCTTCAATCTTCAGTCTTTAACCCTCAATCCTGCGCTCTCTGAGCTTTCCAAACCACTTCAAACACCTCCAAACACCCAATCGCCTATGAACTTCATCGCCCTGGCCAGCATCATCATCGACGACATCGTCCTGCCCACCGGAGAGACCCGCATGGGTGTCCTGGGCGGATCCGGCACCCACAGCGTGTACGGCATGCGCATCTGGTCCCGGGACGTGGGCTTCGTGACCAGCGTAGGCGCGGACTTCCCGCCGGAGCTGCGCCGCCAGCTGGAGGAGGCGGGGATCGACCTCCAGGGCATGAAGGTGGGCCCGGAGACCACCGCCCGGGCCTGGCAGATCTTCGAGTTCGACGGCCACCGTACGGAGATCTTCCGCACCCCCATGGACGAGTTCTACCGCCACCGCCCCACGGCCCAGGACATCCCCCCGGCCTACTTCCGGGCCAAGGGATTCCACCTTTTCCGCGCCCCCCAGGGCATGCTGGAGATAGCCCAGGTCCTGCGGGCCCAAGGCGTGGAGACCATTATGTGGGAGCCTACGCCCACGGCCTTCCAGCCCGAGCAGCTGTCCGCCTTCCGGGAGGCCCTGCCCCAGGCGGACCTCTTCTCCCCCAACCTGGAAGAGTCGGCCCTCCTGCTGGGTGAAGAGGATCCGGGGCGGATCCTGGAGCGCTACCTGGCCATGGGGGCCCGGGTGGTGGCCCTGCGCATGGGAGCGGCGGGCTCCCTGGTGGTCCAGGCCGGCCAGGCGACCCCCTGGCACATCCCCGCGGCCCCGGCTCGGGTGGTGGACGTCACCGGCGCGGGGAACAGCTACGCGGGGGGCTTCCTGGTGGGCTACGCGAGGACCGGAGACGCGCGCCAGGCCGGGCTCCACGGCGCGGTCTCGGCCAGCTTCACCGTGGAGCAGTTTGGCCCGCCCCCCATCACCCGGGAGATCACCCGGCAGGCCCAGGAGCGGCTCCAGGCGTTGGACAGGATGGCAACGTGACAGCGGGCGCGCCCGTCCGGTCTCCTGGCCGCGGCTCCGCCCCCATTGCCCGGTTCTGTCGCAGGTTGTCCACAGGTGGTCGCGCCGGGAGGCCAGACCTACGGCGTCCCTATTTTCCGGCCCATTTTGGACATGCCCTGGCCCGGGTGTATAATACCCCCACTCCCTCTTCCCCCCTGCGCTGTTCAGTCTGCTTCTGCGTTGGAACGAGCACGTCGACCACCCGCAACGGTCATCCCAAACTCGTGATCCGCACTCTTCACCTCACCAAAACATACGGGGACTTCATCGCCGTCGATGATCTGAACCTCCACATCCAGCCCGGCGAGATCTACGGCTTCCTGGGCCCCAACGGCGCGGGAAAGACCACCACCCTGCTCATGATCCTGGGGCTGGTGAAGCCCACCCGGGGCCAGGTGATGGTCCTGGGCCAGGAGCTGCAGGCGGATCCCTTCGGCCTGAAGCGGCGAATCGGCGTGGTGGCGGAGAACGTGCAGCAGTACGACGAGATGACCGGCCAGGAGTACCTGGCCTTCTTCGCCCGTTTCTACCAGGCGCCGGACAGCGCCGCCCGCATCCAGGCCCTGCTGGAGCGGGTGCAGCTCTGGGACCGGCGTCACGTGCCCGTGGGCGGCTACTCCCGGGGCATGCGCCAGAAGCTGAGCCTCTGCCGGGCCCTGCTCCACGACCCGGACATCCTGCTCCTGGACGAGCCGGTGAGCGGCCTGGATCCCCGGGGCATCCGCCAGGTGCGGGAGCTGCTCCTGGAGGAGAACCGGCGGGGCAAGACCATCCTCATCTCCAGCCACATTCTGAGCGAGATCGAACGCACGGCCCACCGGGTGGGCATCATCAGCCGGGGTCGGCTCCTGGCCGAGGACAGCATGGACGCCCTGCGCCGCCGGGTGAGCGGCCAGCAGCGGGTGGAGCTGGAGCTCCACGCCCCGCCCGCGGAGATCCACGCTCACCTGGGCCAGCTGGACTTCGTGGCCTCGGTGGACCGGGGCTCCAACGGCGCCCTGGTGGTCCACACCAGGGACGCAGCGGACCATCGGGCGGAGCTGGCTCGCTTCCTCAACGGGCTGGGGGTGTTGGTCACCGGCATGCGGGTGCTGGAGGCCAGCCTGGAGGAGGCCTTTGTGACCATCACCGACGAGTCGGTCCATTCCCTGCTGGAGGATCCCTCATGACAGGATCCCTCGCGACTGCCCGATCCCTCCGGCTGCGTCCCCTCTATCTGCGGGAGCGGTGGCACGCGGCCTGGCTGGTGGGCCAACGGGCCATCCGCAGCGCCCTCCTGGGCCTGGGCTTCTACGCCACCGTGAGCCTGGCCCTGCTCCTGGCCTCCCTGCTGGTGCGCAACAACCTGGAGTTCGCCCAGGAGAACAGCCTGGTGGTGATGATCCGCCCCCTCTACCTGCCCATCTTCGTGAGCACGGTCCTGCTCTCCCTCTACCTGGCCCTGAGCGCCACCCTCTCGGTGACCCGTGAGCGGGATCGGGGCACGTTGCTCCTCCTCTTCTTCGGCCCCATGGACGAGTGGGCCTATCTCCTGGGGCGGCTGGTGGGCCAGACAGGCCTCTTCACCCTGGCCATGCTCCTGGCCACGGCCTGGGCCCTGCTCTTCGCCCGGCTGACCAACCTGGCCATCAATCCGGACCTGCTCCTGGTGCTGCTCTTCGCCCTGCTGGCCAACGCGGGGGTGGTGGCCTTCGGCCTGCTCATGGCCGCCTGGGGCCGCACCTCCCGGACGGCCCTGGTGCTCTTCGTGCTCATCACCCTGCTGGTCCTGGCCATCCAGTTCGGGGACCAGGCCATCCTGCAGCTGGCGGCCAAGGCCCAGCCCAACCGCCGGGACCCCATCCTCTTCCTGCGCCAGCTCCTGGCCGGGCTGAACTGGGCCATCCAGTGGATCTCCCCCTACGTGCAGCTGAGCCAGGCCATGGACGCGCTGGTGGTGGGGAATCCCCTGGCCCTGGCCCAACGCGGCGTCACCCTGCTCCTCCAGGCCGGGCTGCTCTTCGGGGCCGCGGTGGCTGTGCTGAAACGGAGCGGCGTGCGATGAACGGACCCCTTCGCCCCCAGGATGGCCGGGAGATCCCTCTGGCAGCCAGGCGGACCGCGAGGCTGCTCCTGGCCCTGCTTCTCCTGCTGATGAGCAGCGGAGTCGCCCTGCCCTGGCCCGTCCAGGCCCAGAGCCCGGACCGGGAGGAGGCCTTCGTCTGGGCCAGCACCGCCTTCACCGGGGCCAAGTACGAGAGCACCTTCTACCCGCCCAGCAGCGACACCATCTACCTGCTGGCCGGCCACGATCAGGTCCTGGCCCCCCGGCGCACCCTGATCTACTACTGGCCCATCACGGACCGCATCCTGGCGGACTGGCTGGCTTTAAATGAGGTGGTGGAGGGGGAACTGGTCATCCGGGACAGGCGGGGCCAGGAGCAGACCCTGGCCATCACCGACTACGTGATCCAGTTCGACGCGGACGCCGCGGACGAGACCCTGGCCCTCTACCAGGGGGAGGAGGCTCGGGAGCAGTACGCCCGCTTCGACGCGGCCCGCCAGGAGTACGCCCAGGCGGTGCACGAGAACTACCGGCAGCAGCAGGCCTACCAGGACGCGCTGACCGCCGCCGCCCAGGCCGCGGCCCAGGGGAAGGAGGCCCCGCCCATCCCCCCGGAGCCGCCGGAGCTGGAGGATTTCAGCTGGTACAGCACGGAGCCGAAGCGAGCCTTCGTGGTCAACCTGCCCCCAGGGGAGTACGAGATCTTCCTGCGTCTGCCCGATGGCAGGGAGCAGCCGGACAGCCGCAAGAAGCTCCAGGTCTTTGCCCCTCGGCGAACGGGGGTGGGCTACATGGTGGTGCCCCAGGCCAAGTGGACCGTGCCCGAGGAGAGCAACGATCCCCAGAACGTGATCTACGCCCTGCCTGGCGTGGTCCTCTACCTGCGTCCCTTCTACGAGATGGAGGTGAACGAGCTGGCCTACAGCCGCAGCGTGGACGCCCAGGCGGAGGGGGTGCGCAGCGACCGCTTCATCTGGGTCCACACCACCCCCTACCCCGAGGCCCAGCTCCAGCTCCTGCGGGATGGCCAGGTGGTGGCCCAGGCGCCCCAGCGGGACTACTTCGTGCGTCAGCTGCCCGGCGCTTCCCTGGGCTACCAGGTGGAGCTCCACGACCCGGCGTCGGACCGCTCCCCCAGCTTCTCCGGCTACGAGATCCGGGTGGACGGCGACCTGGCCCGCTACCAGGTCCAGCTGGTGGACGGGGACGGGGTCCCGGTGCCGGGCAGCCGCCGGGAGATCCGCCTGCTGCGTCGGCCGGATCCTCGGGTGGTCTACGCCCTTTCCGGCCTGCCCCTGCTCCTGGGCCTGGGGGCGGTGCTGTGGCGGCGTCGGCGAACCGGACGGGAGATCGAAGCGTGAGCGGGGGGAGTGGAGAGTGGAGATTTGAGATTGGGGATTGGATGATTGGGTGATTGGGCTGGGCACGGAAGTGTCGCCCTCCCGTCCGCTCTGTCAGCCTATCAGCCTTTCGGATTCTCTCCGTCCCTCGGCTCTCTGTCGGTTTTCGCTGCCGGTTCCGTTGTCTGTTCCGTTGTCTGTTCCATTTCTGTCATCCGTCCCGTCACCTGTTCCTTTGCGGAGCCCGCCATGCCGCCTGAGCCGAGCCTGTTTCAACGAGTTCACGGATGCCTCCTGGGCCAGGCCATCGGCGACGCCTTCGGGGCGGCCGGTCACCTGGGCCCCCTGCCCCAGCCGCCCATCCAGGAGCTGGTGGCCCCAGCACCGGACCACCCCATCCA
>CAYQEB010000039.1:21723-29624 GCA_964416395.1 uncultured Caldilineaceae bacterium
TGCCCCAGCCGCCCATCCAGGAGCTGGTGGCCCCAGCACCGGACCACCCCATCCACGGCGGGCTGGCCGCCGGCCAGTACACGGACGACACCATCTTCGCCCTGGCCATCCTGGACAGCATCCTGGAGACGGGTCAGGTCCAGGCGTCCGCGGTGGCCCGCAGCTTCCAGGCCACCATCCAGCGGCTGCACCTGGAGGAGAGCCCCCTCATCGGCCCCAGCACCCGGGCGGCCATCCAGGCCTGGCACGAAGGGGCGGACCCGGAGGAGGCCGGGCGCTTCGGCTGGACCAACGGCGCGGTCATGCGGGTGGCGCCGGTGGGGCTCCGCCACCCTGGAGAGCTGGCGCGGACGGTCCAGGCCGCCTACGAGTCGGCTCGCCCCACCCACAACACCAACGTGGCCATCGCCAGCGCCTGTGCGGTGGCCTGCGCGGTGAGCCGGGCCGCGGCCGGAGGAGCCAGCCTGGACGACCTGATCGACGCCGCTTGCTTTGGAGCCGAGGAGGGCCTATCATTGGGCCATGCCTTCATCGCCCCCTCGGTGAGCCGCCGCATCCGCTTCGCCGTCTCCCTGGCCCGGGCCCCCAAACCGGTGAGCGAGCGGCAGCGGGACATCTACGACCTGGTGGGGACTGGCCTGCCCGCCTACGAGATGGCCGCCGCGGCCCTGGCCCACGTGGTCCTGGCCGACGGGGACCCGGTGGAGGCCATCCGCCTGGCCACCAACACCGGCGGCGACACGGACACCACCGCAGCCATCGCCGGGGCCATCGCCGGGGCCCTGCGGGGCTCCCAGCCCTTCCCCCGGGCCTGGGTGGAGCAGGTGGACCGGGCCAATCGCGTGGACCTGGCCCTCTACGCCCGGCGCTACACAGCGCTGATCGAAGGAGGCGCGTAGGGCGACAGGGAGAACGGATGACACAATCGCCCAATCCACCGGTCATCCAATCAACCGATCCCCCACTCCCCCGCACCGGACATATCATCCGGACATATCACCGGACATGACACAGAACTCGCGTCGTTTCGACATGGTCACCCTGGGTGACCTGGTGGTGGATTTCATCGTCGGGGTGGAGCGCTTCCCCATCCGCCCAGGGGAGCACCAGCTCTCCAGCCGGCAGGTGCTGGAGGCGGGGGGAGCGGCCAACCTGCTCATCGCCGGCAGCCGCATCGGCCTGAAGTGCGGGGCCCTGGCTCGCCTGGGGGACGACATCTACGCCCGCTTCCTGGTGGAGGCGCTGGCGGAGGAGGGGGTGGACGTCAGCGGGGTGGCCTGCCGCCCGGAATGGCACACCACCGTGGCCGTGGTCCTGGTGGCGCCGGGCGGGGAGCACGTCTTCATCGGCGGCGGGGCCGGCTATCCGGACCAGGAGCTGCCCCAGAGCTGGCGGGCCCTGATCCACCAGAGCCGGGTGCTCTTCGTGGAGGGCTACGCTTTCACGGATCTCTCCCCGGCCCTGGTGCTGGAGGCGGTGAAGGCCGCCCAGGAGGCGGGCACGATCCTCTTCTTCGACCCGGGCCCCCAGTTCGAGCCGGTGGTGGCGGAGGCCCTGGCCGAGACGGTGGCGGCCAGCCAGGTCCTGCTGCTGACCCAGGAGGAGGCCCAGGAGCTGACCGGCCTGGCGGATCCCCGAGCTGCGGCGGAGCACTTCCGCCGCCAGGGGCCGGCCTGGGTGGTGATCAAGCAGGGGGCCCAGGGCTGTCTCCTGCACAGCGAGGCGGAGACGGTGCAGGTCCCCGCTTTTCCCGTCACCGTGCGGGATCCCGTGGGCGCGGGGGACAGCTTCGACGCCGGGATGGTCTACGCCTACCTCCACGGCCTGTCCCTGGCGGAGGCGGGGCGGCTGGCCAACGCCATGGGCGCGGCCACCGTCTCCCACGTGGGCGCGGGGCGCAACGTGGCCCGCAAGGAAGAGGTGACGGCGCTCCTGGGCGGCTGGCCGAGGAAGGTGGACCGGGAGCGCCTGCCCAGATGACGGGACGAACGCTGGAAAGCGGCGCTCCCGAAGCCAATCAACGGATTCATCCATCCACCCGTTGCCGACCCCCCATCACTCCATCGCCATGTTCGAGATCCTTTCTTTTCGCACAACCCAGAGCCAGGAGCTGGTCCGGCTGGAGGAGCGGGTGCGGGAGCTGGTCCTGCAGAGCGAGGTGGAGGAGGGCGTCTGCCACATCTACTGCCCCCACACCACCGCTGGCCTGACCATCAACTCGGCCATGGATCCGGGCACCCTCCAGGACATCCTGGCCGAGTTCCGGCGCCTGGTGCCCACCCGGGTGGACTTCCACCACACGTTCGACACCCCCACGGACGCGGCCGGGCACATCAAATCCACCCTCATGGGCGTGCAGGTCACCTGCCTGATCCACGGTGGCCGGCTCATGCTGGGCAGTAGCCAGAGTATCCTCTTTGCCGAGTTCGACGGCCCCCGGGACCGGCAAGTGTACGTGAAGGTCGTCCGGGGCTGATCCCCCTTCCCGGACGGAATCATCCCCATATCCCTCTCCAGCCCCTGACGAAAGGAGGTGATGGCCCCAGCCTATCTCGTGTCTCCCGTGCTGTCTTTGTCGCCGCGCCCACGCCCGGTGACCCACCCTTTCCACGTTTTCCAGTCTGACCGAGGAGGTTGTCATGTCGAACCCATTGCGTCGCCACCGCACCTGGCTGATCGCCGGGGCTGCGCTGGTGATCCTGAGCCTGGTGCTGGCTGCCTGCCAGCCGGCCGCTCCGGCGCCCGAGGCCCAGCCCGCCCAGGAAGAGGCCGCGCCGGCCGCCGCCGAGACCGGGGGCAAAGAGCCGGTGGTCCTCAAGTTCCTCAAGCTGAACGACCCGGTGGAGGCCATCGCCTTCGCCAAGATCGAAGAGGAGTTCCGCAAGATCGATGGCGGCAAGTGGTCCTACGTCTCCATCGAGTACGACACCGTGGCCTTCCGGGACCTCTTCCCCAAGATCGAGACCTCCGTGGCCGCCGGCGTGGAGCTGGACCTGATCCAGGCGGACGGCCCGGACATGAAGCACTACGCCTGGAACAAGGTGCTCATCCCCCTGGACGAGTACTTCACCGAGGAGGAGAAGGCGGCCTTCGCGCCCCAGTCCATCGAGGAAGGCAGCTACAAGGGCGTCTTCTACGGCCCGCCCTTCATGCAGTCCTGCTCCCTCATGTGGTACAACCGGGACTACACCGACGCGGCAGGCATCCAGCCGCCCAAGAACCTGGACGACTCCTGGACCATGCAGGAGGCTCTGGACGCCTGGCAGAAGACCACCGTGGACAACGACGGCGACGGCACGCCGGACGTGTGGGGCATCCGCTGGGGCCAGGGCACCTGGACCGGCGACTACGAGCACGGCATCTTCCGCCGCTCCAACGGCGAGAAGGGCTCCCCCACCTACATGGGCATGGCCCCGGACGGCGTCACCTTCCAGGGCTACTTCGACACGCCTGAGGCCATCGAGGCCATGCAGTTCTACCAGGACATGCACCTGAAGTACAAGGTGACCCCGGTGGAGCCCATCCCCAACATCTTCCAGTCCAAGAAGGCGGCCTTCGTAGTCTACCCGGACAACATCATCGGCGACATCAACAACCAGTACCCGGACGGCGGCTTCAACCTGGAAGTGACGGGCATCCCCTACTTCAAGACCCAGCTCTGCCACACCGGCTCCTGGCACTACGGCATCTCCGCCAACACCAAGCACTTCGAGGAGGCCCTGGCCTTCGTGAAGTTCGCCTCCAGCAAGGAAGGCTCCCGCATCTACTACGAGGCCCTGCGCCAGCTGCCCGCTCGCCTGGACCTCCTGAACGAGCTGCCGGAGTACAACGAGTATCCCCAGAAGCTGGTGAAGGAAGGCTTCCAGAAGTTCGGCATCCCGCGCATCCAGACGCCGGGCTACACCGAGTACCAGCAGGTCTTCGCCGAGGTGGCCCAGAACATCGCCTCCGGCGCGGACCCGGCGGAGCAGATGAAGGAGGGCGCCATCCGCATCGAACAGGCGGTGGCCAAGTACAAGGGGTGGAACGAGTAGCGCGTCCTCGCGCACGTGTTCTCCCTCCAAGGGATGGGATGGTGGGGATGGCCCTGCCATCCCATCCCCAGCTTTCCCGTCTCCGCCCAGTCCAGGAGCCCAGAACCATGACCGCTGCAAGCAAACCCTCCCGGGGTCCCAGCTGGTGGACCTACCTGCAACGCACCAAGATCCGCAACTACATCTTCGCGGCCCTCTTCATCCTGCCGGCCCTGATCAACTTCGCCATCTTCCGCTACGTGCCCATCCTGTGGGCGGCCCGGGCCAGCACCTGGCAGTACAGCCTGCTGGGGGGCTACCGGGAGTGGATCGGCATGGAGCACTACCTGCGGGCCCTGCAGGATCCCATCCTGCACAAGTCCCTGCGGGTGACCTTCACCTACGTGCTGGTGAAGATGCCCCTGGAGATGGTCCTGGCCCTGGCCCTGGCCCTCTTCACCAACCAGGTGCGGAAGGGGATGGGCACCATGCGCACCATCATCTTCACCCCGGTGGTCATGTCCATGGTGGTGGTGTCGGTGATCTGGGCCCTGATCTTCAACGCGGACTCGGGCCTGCTCAACGCCTTCCTGCGCATGATCGGGCTGCCCAAGCAGATCTTCCTCACCAATCCCAAGCTGGCCTTGCCCTCCATCATCACCACGGCCATCTGGAAGGATGTGGGCTTCAGCACCATCCTCATCGTGGCCGGGCTCAAGGGCATCCCAGGCCAGTTCTACGAGGCGGCCATCGTGGACGGGGCCAACCGCTGGCAGCTCTTCCGCCACGTGACCCTGCCCCTGCTGCGCCGGACGCTCTTCTTCGTGGTGGTGACCCAGACCATCTTCAGCTTCCAGGTCTTCATCCCCGTCTACTCCATGACCCGGGGCGGGCCCCTGGACACCACCAAGGTGATCGTCTACTACATCTACCAGCTGGGCTTCCTCTTCCAGGACATGGGCTACGCGGCCGCGGTCTCCATGATCCTGCTGGTCATCATCCTCATCATCAGCCTGATCCAGATTCGCTTCCTCCGTTCCGAGGTGGAGTACTGATATGGCCACCGACACCCCTTCCCTGCAACTGACCCGCCGCCCTGCAGGCATGAGCTCGGCCAAGCGCCGCCGGCAGATCGTCGGCTGGGCGGCCACCCTCCTGGCCTACCTGCTCATCATCGCCGTCTTCCTCACCCCCCTGCTCTGGATGATCGGCAGCAGCCTGCGCCCCACCCGGGAGATCTTCCAGTTCGTCTTCCCCCTGAGCTGGCGCACGTTCATCCCCGTGCAGTGGACCCTGGAGAACTTCCTGGACATTTTCGGCCTCTCGGAGACAGGCCGCACCCTGGGCTTCCAGTTCGGGCGCGCCCTTTTCAACACCGCGCTGGTCTCCACCGCGGTGGTCTCCAGCTCCCTGATCTTCAACACCATGGGGGCCTACTTCTTCGCCCGGCTGGACTTCCCCTACAAAAACGTGCTGCTCATGTTCGTCCTGGGCACCTTCTTCGTCCCCCAGCAGGCCACCATCGTCCCCCTCTACATCGTGGTGCGGGAGCTGAACCTGGCCAACACCTACTGGGCCCTGATCCTGCCCTGGTACGCCAGCCCCTTCGTCATCTTCGTGCTCTCCCAGTTCTTCGCGGAGATCCCCAAAGAGCTGGACGAAGCGGCCATCATCGACGGGGCCTCCCTGCTCCAGGTGCTGCGCCACGTGATCGTCCCCAACGGCAAGGTGGGGCTCCTCACCGTGAGCCTGCTGGAGTTCCAGTTCATCTGGAACCTCTTCTACTGGCCCCTCATCGCGGTGGGGCAGAAGGAGCTCCAGGTGATCCAGGTGGCGGTGGCCACCCAGATCACCCAACGGGAGATCGCCTGGGGACGCATCTTCGCCGGCAGCGTGGTGGCCAGCATGCCCGTGATCGTCCTCTTTCTGCTCCTGCAGCGCTACTTCATCCAGGGCGTGGCCCTCAGCGGGCTGAAGGGGTGACGGAGGGGCCAAGAGTTGGCAGCCGGGAGCCGGGAGTCGTGGACGGCCGGACGGCCCGTGGCCTGCCCAGCCCCAGCCTATCAGGCTCGCTCCACCCGTCTTGATCCACCCGCCCCAGTCCACCAAGAAATCAATCCACGAATCGATCTCCACCCACCATTCACCCGAGCGCCCAATCCCATGACCCTGATCGCTGCTGGCTCCAAACCCATCATCGGCATGATCCACCTGGGTGCGCTGCCCGGCACCCCCTACTACGGCGCGGATGGCGACTACCAGGCCATCCGGGACAAGGCGGTCCAGGACGCGCTGGCCCTGGCGGAAGGCGGCGCCCACGCCGGCCTGATCCAGAACCGGGGCGACCGAGTCTTCCGCAACCAGCAGGCGGACCCCATGGTGGTGGCCGCCATGACGGACATCACCCGGGCTGTGGCGGACGCAGTGGGGGATCGCCTGGCCATCGGCGTGCAGGTCCTGCGCAACGACCTGAAAGCCTCCCTGGCCATCGCCAAGCTCTGCGGTGGGGTCTTCCTGCGCTGCGGCGTCCTGGCCGGCGTCACCTACACCGTCTCCGGCATGGTGGCGGGGGATCCCTACGAGGTGCTCCGCTACCGCCGCCAGATCGACGGCCAGGAAATCCAGCTCATCGCCGAGATCAAGTCCATGCACTTCGACAACGACCAGCCCCTGGCCCGGCTGGCCCAGGACGCGGCCTTCGTGGGCGCGGACGGGGTGGGCATCGCCCATCCGGACCTGGAGACGGCCCTGGAGTGGGTGCGCCAGATCAAGGCCGCGGCCCCGGACATGCCGGTGATCATCGGCGGCTACACCAACGCCCACAACATCGCCCGCTACCTGGAGCTGGCCGACGGGGCCATCGTGGGCGGCGCCTTCGAGGACAGGGGCCGGGGCGGCGCGGTGAGCGTGGAAAAAGTGCGAGCCTTCATGGAGAACGTGCCCCATGGCTGAACCCGCCACACCGAATCCCGGCGCTCCCGAGCGCATCATCATCGACACCGACCCAGGCGTGGACGACTCCATGGCCATCCTCCTGGCCCTGGCCTCGCCCGAGGTGCAGGTGGAGGGGCTGACCATCGTCTTCGGCAACAGCGACGACGTGGGCATGCTGGCCCGCAACGCCTGCGTGGTCCTGGAGCTGGCCCAGCGGCCGGAGATCCCCGTGGCCGTAGGCGCGGCCAACCCCCTGGTGCGCCCCTACCACGGCCGGGGCGCTTCCGTCCACGGCGCCAACGGCCTGGGGGACGTCCCGGCGCCCGAGCCGGCCAAACAGCCCCTGGACCAGCCCGCGGCCCAGTTCATCGTGGAGCAGTGCCGGGCCAACCCGGGCCAGATCACCCTGGTGACCATCGGCCCCCTGACCAACATCGCCCTGGCCCTGCGCCTGGAGCCGGAGCTGCCCCGCCTGGCCCGTCGCCTGGTGATGATGGGCGGCGCGGTGACCGTCCCCGGCAACGTGAACCCGGTGGCCGAGGCCAACATCCACAACGACCCCGAGGCGGCCCGGCTGGTCTTCAACGCCGGCTGGCCCATCACCATGGCCGGGCTGGACGTGACCACCCGGGTCCGCATGGACGACCCCTACCTGGAGAGCCTGCGGGACCTGGGCAACCGGGCCGGGCGCTTCATCTACGACATCACCCGCTTCTACATCCGGGCCTACCGGGAGCGGGGCCACCCCGACATGGCCGTCCACGACTCCAGCGCGCTCATGTCCATCATCCGGCCGGGCCTCTTCCAGAGCAAGCCCGTCACCGTGGACGTGGAGACCGTGGGCGAGCTCACCCGAGGGCAGACCATCGGCGACTGGCGAGGGCAGTACGGCCGCCCGCCCCAGACGGAGCTGCTCCTGGACGTGGACGCGGAGGCCTTCCGGGCCTTCTACCG
>CAYQEB010000039.1:29724-35792 GCA_964416395.1 uncultured Caldilineaceae bacterium
ATCTTCGATCTTTGATTTTTCCCATTCCCTTTCCCGGAGCACCCCATGTCACCCATTCCCGTCATCCTGGATGTGGACACCGGCATCGACGACGCCCTGGCCCTCATGCTGGCCTGCCGCTCCCCAGAGCTGGACATCCTGGGGGTGACCTGCGTGGCCGGCAACGTGGCCCTGGACAAGGTGGTGGGCAACACCCTCACCGTGCTGGACACCATGGGCCGGACAGATCTGCCCGTAGCCGCCGGCTACGATGGCCCCCTGGTCCAGCCCCACAGCCCCGCGGCCCACGTCCACGGCGAGGACGGCCTGGGGGATCTGGGCTGGCCCCGCTCCACCCGCTCGCCGGACTCTCGGCACGCGGTGGACTTCATGGCCCAGGCCCTGGAGGCGTCCCCGGAGCCGGTGACCCTGGTGGCCCTGGCCCCTTTGACCAACCTGGCCGGCTTCGTCCGCCACTTCCCTCACCTGCTTCCCCGGATCCGCCGCATCGTCTCCATGGGCGGCTCCATGGCCAGCGGCGGCAACGTCACCCCGGCCGCGGAGTTCAACATCTGGTGCGATCCCGAGGCCGCGGCGGTGGTCTACAACAGCGGCGCACCCATCACCATGTACGGCCTGGACGTCTTCCGCCCGGTGAAGGTCACCGCCCAGGAGGTGGAGGCCCTGGCCGGGGCGGGGAAGCCCTGGTCCCCGCTGCTAGGGGAGCTGCTGCGCTTCTTCCAGACCCGCTTCCGGCAGCCGGATCCTGGCCTGGGGGACGCGGGGACGGTGGCCACGGTCATCGCGCCGGAGCACCTGAAGACCCGCCCCCATCGGGTGGTGGTGGAGCTGTCCGGCGTCCACACCCGGGGCATGACCGTGGTGGACCAGCGCACCTTCGGCGAGGACGGCGCGACGTCGGACCGGCCCAACGCGGACGTGGCCCACGCCATCGACGCCCGGGCCTGCGCCCGCCTCTTCGTGGAGAGGCTGGGGTAGAAGAGAGGAAAAACAGACCAGGAGACCAGGAGACACGAAAACAAGGAGAATCCCATGCCCGACCACCTTTCCGCAGACGACATGCTGGCCGAGATCAAGGCCCAGCCCCACAACCTGGACCGCCTCTTCACCGAGACGGACCACATGATCCGGGACGCCCTGACCCCCAAGCAGATCCTCTCCCTGCACCGGGTCTTCACCACCGGCTGCGGGGACAGCCACCACGCGCCCCTCTGCAGCGAGCTGGCCTTCGAGAGCATCGCCGGCCTGCCCTGCGAGCCCATGACCGCCATGGAGATGGCCCGCTACGCCGCGGACTACATCCCTGTGCCCTTCCCGGACGACCCCCTGGTGGTGGGCATCAGCGTCAGCGGCTCCGTGGCCCGCACCGCGGAGGCCGTGGCCAAGGCCCGGGAGCGGGGCGCGCTCACCCTGGCCCTGACCGGCAACCCGGCCGGCGCCCTGGCCAGGGCTGCGGAGCGCATCGCCCAGATCCGCCTGCCCGAGCTGCCCAAAGCCCCAGGCGCCACCAGCTTCGCGGCCAACCTCGTGGCCCTCTACCTCCTGGCCATCCGCCTGGGCGAGGTGCGGGAACGCTTCCACCAGACCGAGGCCAACCGGCTGCGGGACGAGCTGCGGGGCGTCCTCCAGGCCATGGACGCCACCATCCAGGCCGTGGACGCCCGGGCGGCGGAGCTGGCCCAGGCCTTCCAGGACGAGCCGGAGTTCGTCTTCACCGGGCATGGACCCAACTACGGCAGCGCCCTCTTCTCCGCGGCCAAGATCATCGAGGCCAGCGGCGCCTCGGCCTGGGGGCAGAACACCGAGGAGTGGGCCCACCTCCAGTACTTCTGCAAGCGGCCCCAGACCCCCACCTTCGTCATCGCCCCGCCGGGCTCGGGCTACAGCCGGGCGGCGGAGCTGGTCCCCATCATGAAGCGCATCGGGCGTCAGGTCATCGCCATCGTGGACCAGGGCGACGCCCAGATCGCTCCTCTGGCCGACGCGGTGCTGCCCGTGGCCAGCCCCGTGCGGGAGGCCTTCAGCCCCCTCCTCTACACCCTGGCCGGGGAGCTCCTGGCCGCCTACCACAGCAAGGCCACCGGCGAGCCCCCCTTCCGGGATTTCAGCGGGGCCTACGCGCCGGAGAAAAAGGGCGGGAACTTCATCTACGCGGAGGATTGAGGGGCAAAGGGCCGACGGAGGGCCCATCTGGGCCGGATGGGTAGGCCCGATCACAGAAAGTTTCGGCAAAAGTTGGCACCCTGACGCAGGGCGGAAGCCGCGCCGGCGACGGCCTGGCCGGCTTCGGCCCTGCGCCGTTCCTGGCGCACCCAGTTTCCCCCAGCCCGGCCCATTCCCGGATCGGTCTCTTCCTGGGCCAGCCTGGGCTGGTCCGCGAACCATGCACAACAGGAGCCGAACATGAGCAACCCCGCCATCACCCTCTACGGCGCCCACTGGTGCCCGGACTGCCGCCGCAGCAAGCGCTTCCTGGGCGAGCACCAGATCCCGTACAACTGGGTGGACATCGAGCAGGACCCGGAAGCGGAGCAGCTGGTCATCCAGATGAACGGGGGCCGACGCATCATCCCCACCATCGTCTTCCAGGACGGCTCGTTCCTCACCGAGCCCAGCAACGCGGAGCTGGCGGAGAAGCTGGGGCTGAAGACCTCGGCCCGGCACAGCCACTACCCGTTCATGGTCATCGGCGGGGGCCCGGCCGGCCTGACCGCGGCCCTCTACACCGCCCGGGAGGGGATCGACACCCTGGTCATCGAGCGGGCCGCCTTCGGGGGCCAGGCCGCAGCCACCGAGAAGCTGGACAACCTGCCCGGCTTCCCGGACGGGGTGCCGGGCATCGACTTCGCCAACCGACTGCGCCAGCAGGCCGAGCGCTTCGGCGTGGAGCTCCTCCAGGCCCAGGACGTGGTCAGCGTCCACAGCCAGGACAACTACCACGTGGTCACCACCGGGGACGGCAGCCAGTACAGCTCCTGCGCCCTGCTCATCGCCACGGGCAGCCGCTATCGCCGCCTGAACGTGCCCGGAGAACGGGACTACATCGGGGCGAGGGTCCACTTCTGCGCCACCTGTGACGGCCCCTTCTACAAGGGCAAGGAGGTGGTCGTGGTGGGAGGCGGCAACAGCGCCGCGGAGGAGAGCCTGCTCCTGATCAAGTTCGCCACCAGGGTGACCATCCTGGTGCGGGGCGGGGCCTTCAAGGCCAGCAAGGTGATCCAGGAGAAGGTGCTGGAGGAGCCCCGGATCCAGGTGCGCTGGCACACAGAGGTGGAGGAGTTCCTGGGCGCGGCCTCCAAGCTGACGGCCGTGCGCCTGCGCAACAACGTCACCGGGGAGGTGGAGGAGATGGCCGCGGACGGCGCCTTCCTCTTCGTGGGCCAGGACCCCAACACCGGCTTCCTGGAGGGGAGCGGGGTGCAGCTCAACCCCTGGGGCTTCATCATCACCGGCCACGACCTGGTCCACAATCTGGCCCAGACCGGCCAGCGGCTGCCCGGCTTCCACGGACGGGAGCCCAGCCTGCTGGAGACCAGCGTGCCCGGCATCTTCGCGGCAGGGGACGTGCGGGCCGGCAGCACCAAGCAGGTGGCCAGCGCCGCCGGGGAAGGGGCCACCGCGGCCCTGGCCGTCCGGGAATACCTGAAGACCGTGTAGGAGAACCCATGGACCCACTCACCGCCCTGCTCCAGGAGCTGATCCGCATCCCCTCGGTGAACGGAGCCGAGAACGAGGCCGGGATGGCCCAGCGAGTGCAGCAGGCCGCGGCCGAGCTGGGCCTGCCCGCGACGCTCCACGCCCGCCAGCCGGACCGGCCCAACGTCCTGGTCCGGGCTGGCAGCGGACCGCCCCGCTTCCTCTTCGTGGCCCACCTGGACACGGTGGCCGTGGGGGATCCGGCCAGCTGGCGCCATCCACCCCTGGCCGGGGAGGTGGCGGAAGGGCGCATCTGGGGGCGCGGGGCCTGTGACAACAAGGCGGGCATCGTCTGCGGCCTCCACGCCCTGGCCCGCCTCCGGGATCTCGCGCCCCCGGGCCAGGGGAGCTTCCTCCTGGCCGGCGTGGCGGACGAGGAGAGCGGCGCCAGCAGCCCCCTGGGCGTCCGTCACCTGCTGGACCAAGGGCTGATAGCCGGGGAAGGGGCCATCTACACCTACCCGGGCCGGGTGGTCACCATCGGCCACCGGGGGCTCCTGCGCTTCCGCCTCACGGTCCACGGCCAGAGCGTCCACACGGGCAGCGTGGAGTGGGCCCAGGGCCAGGCCGGAGCCAACGCGGTCACCGCCCTGGCGGAGATCCTCTGGCGGCTGGAGCAGGAGGAGTGGCCCCCGGGCCTGCATCCCGCCTTCCCGGATCTGCGCCTGACAGTGACGCCGGGCACGGTGATCCAGGGCGGGACCTTCGAGAGCATGGTGCCGGACCGGGCCGAAGCCCTGGTGGACGCCCGGCTCATGCCCGGCCAGGCCGGGGAGCTGGTCCTGGAGCGGACCCAGGCCCTGGTGGACCGGGTGCTGTCCCGGCGCAACGCGGGACGGGAGGCGCGGCTGCGGGCGGAGATCACGGTGAAGAACGATCTGCCCGCGGCCCACATCCCACCCCGGCACCCCCTGGCCCTGGCCTGCGTGGAGGCCACTCGGCGGGTCACTGGGGAGACGCCTCCTGTGGCCGGCTGCGGGCCATCCAACGAGGGCTACATGCTGATCCAGGCGGGGATCCCCACCATCGCCGGCTTCGGCCCGGTGGGGGGCAATGCCCACGCCCCGGACGAGTGGGTGGCGGTGGAGAGCCTGGCCGAGACCGTGGCCATCTACGTGGAGGCGGTGCGGCTCTACTGCGGGCTCTGAGCCGGCCGCGGCCCAGGCCGGGTCGAGCGGGACAGGTCAGGGGAACTTCCTGGCGGGTCGCTGCGTTTTCTCAGCGCAGCTTTTCAGCGCAATGGCCCCTCTTCGCTGCCTGTCATCCCGCTGGACCACCCCACTCTCCTGGAGCGCGCCATGGCCGAGCCCCGCACCGTCCGTTTTCCCCTTCCCCGCACCCTGTTGGGCGTGGGCCTGTTGACCCTGATCCTGGGGCTGGCCAGCGCCTGCCTGGCCGGCGCCGGAACGCCTGTGGCCCAGGCCCAGTCCGGAACAGTGCCGCCACCCCAGATCGCCGGCTGCGACGTCTTCCCCGCGGACAACATCTGGAACGCGCGGGTGGACTCCCTGCCCCTGGACCCCAACTCCGCCGCCTACATCGCCACCATCGGCTCGGACACGGGCCTGCACCCGGATTTCGGCTCGGGCGCCTGGAACGGCGGCCCCATCGGCATCCCCTACGTGGACGTGCCCGGCAGCCAGCCCAAGGCGCCGGTGAGCTTCTACTACGGGGACGAGAGCGACCCTGGCCCCTACCCCATCCCCACGGACGCCCCCATCGAGGGTGGCCCGAACAGCGACGGCGACCGGCACGTGCTGGTCCTGGAGCGGGAGAACTGCCTCCTCTACGAGATCTTCGACGCCACGCCCCAGAGCGACGGCAGCTGGACCGGCGGCTCCGGCGCGGTCTTCGACCTGAAGAGCCACGCCCTGCGCCCGGCAGGATGGACCTCCGCGGACGCGGCCGGCCTGCCCATCCTGCCCGGTCTGGTCCGCTACGACGAGGTGGCCAGCGGGGAGATCCGCCACGCCCTGCGTTTCACCGCGCCCCAGACCCGGCGGGAGTACATCTGGCCGGCCCGGCACTTCGCCTCCAGCCTCACCGGCAGCCACTACCCGCCCATGGGCCAGCGCTTTCGGCTCAAGGCGGACTACGACATCAGCGGCTTCTCGCCCTCGGTTCAGGTCATCCTGCGGGCCCTGCAGCGCTACGGCATGATCCTGGCGGACAACGGCTCGGCCTGGTTCATCTCCGGCGTGCCGGACGAGCGCTGGGACAACGACGTGCTGCGGGAGCTGCGGCAGGTCACCGGAGAGCACTTCGAGGCGGTGGACGTCTCCTCCCTCATGCTGGACCCGGACTCGGGCCAGGTGCGCTCCGCCTCGCCCGCATCCCAGCGCCTCTACCTGCCCCTGGTCCAGGGCCCTTGA
>CAYQEB010000040.1:0-11204 GCA_964416395.1 uncultured Caldilineaceae bacterium
AGCTCCCTCTGCACCATCCAGGGCTGGATCAGGCCTTTCGTCGGCGGGCCCAGGCTCTCCAGGCGGAGCTGACCGCCGCCCTGCCACCGGACGAGCTGCTCCTGGCCCAGGCTCTGTTGACGGCCCCGATCCTGGGCCAGGCCGTGGCCGCGGCGATGGGGTTGGGTTGAGGTTGCGCGGCTGTCGGCGCGGCTGTTGGACCAGGATGATGCCGAAGAGGCGATGGTAAATAAGAGGTAGTGAAGAGAGGCTACGACGGAAATGCTCCACAGCTGTCCAGACGGGCTTCCCTTGACCGAAACCCGGTCAGCTAGCTATCCTGACATCGACTAAAACAATATTTGATATTGTGTTCATCCCAGCAAGACCAGGATGCCAGCCTCGCCAAGACATGGCAAGCAGAACCGAGGCCACCGTCAAGATGTCTTCAACAATTTGCTGCAATGTTGGACAGAGCTTGTTATATTCGATAGGACGGCTTCATCTGTAAGTTCAAACGGGTAGAATACTTCCAGGATTACTGGCCGATCTTCCATGCCTGTTTCAGAGAGCTCACGGGCAAAGGCTGCCACATCAAAGAGTCCCCGACTCTCCGGCCATCCCCAATGGGAATCGCTCTGAAAATCTGTGTTCTGGAGATGGATCATACCGATAGCGCCACCAAGCCCTTGCAACCAAGGGCGAGTTGCTGCTTGCGGGCCATAAAGTGGTTGATAAAGGGCATGGCCTACGTCCAGTACAAAACGGACGGGCACAGCAGTACGGCCAGAGAGATCGTCCATGAGTTGTTTGGCCTGTGCGATTGTATGGGGAAACTCACGGATTAAGGGTGTCGGTTCCACCAAGATCTCCTTCAGACCAGCACCCTTTGCCCCATCGGAGAGATTAGATACGGCAACAAGCAGCTCCTGATAGCGTTTCTTTCGAAGTTGTGGATCAGACGCATCAGCGACACTCATGCCCCCTAGCGGACCGCCCACTGCCTGGGCACCTATCCCTGCCGCTACATCGATAGCTCGGCGCCACCATTCCATAGCGCTGGCCCGGCCTGCCGGATCTGGGTGTAATAAGCCATTGTAAGTGTAGTTCGCCAGGCCAACGAAGGCGCTATGAACATAGATATTCCACTCTTTGGCCGCTTGCCGCACCTGGGCGATTAGAGCACTGCGCATGGGCTCAGGTGTCCAGGGATCCAATAAATCGAAGGTGAACTGAACCATTGTGAGATTCAGCGTTTCTCGGACGATCTGTGCCCACATATAGGGCTCAGGCCAACGTTTCACAGCAAAGCTAAGATTAATGCCAAAATATTGAACATTCATTTCACCGCTCCCAATGTCAAACCCCGAATCAAATTACGAGAAACGATGGCCGCAAAGACGACTACAGGCAGCACAATTAATGTCCCCGTTGCCATCATAGGCCCCCAGCGTGTACCGACAGCTGTCATGAAGTTCGCTGCCTCCACAGGTGCAGTGCGGGCCTCTGATCGGGTCAGCACGAAGGCATATAAGAATTCATTCCAACTGAAGATAAAACTGAGAATCGCTGCCACAGTCACCCCTGGGAGGGCTAAAGGCAAGCTGATTTTATAGAAAGTCTGCCACAATGTGGCTCCATCCACCAACCCTGCTTCGTCTATCTCCCTGGGAATAACGCGAAACTGGTCGATACTCAGCCAGATCACGAGAGGCAGATTGAAGGTAAGGTATATGAGAATCAAGCTTAAACGAGTGTCAAGCAGTTTTAAATCCCTGGCAATGAGAAAAAACGGCAGAGCCATGACAATAGGGGTAATAAATCGATTGGAGATGACCCAAAACCAAAGATCGCTCTTTCCCCGAAAGTCGAATCGGGCAAACACATAGGCTGCCGGTGTTCCCAACAGAACTGCCAGCAAGGTAGTAGCCGTCGCCACGACAAGGCTATTCACCAAGCTCTTGAGGACAACTCCTTCTTGGGCAAGCACCTGGTAATGGGCCAGGGTTGGTCGGAAGAGTAATTTTGGCGGGATGGCGAAAGTATCGGCAGTGGTTTTCAGAGAAGTGGTTACCATCCAATAGATGGGCAACAGAATGAAAACGACCAACACAACCAAGACGAAAACATGGAACAGATTGGTCAAGAGACGACGACGCCTGTGCGACAAGAGAGGGATCTGTGTTGCCGTATTCATGCTTCCAACTCCTGATAGAAGACGCGAATATAGATGCGCGCCAGGACAATGCTCAGGATCAATAATAGGATTGCTTGAGCTGAGGCCATTCCCATATCGAATACTCGAAATCCAACACGCTGCACGTAGAGACTTACAAGCTCAGTGCTGACACCTGGACCACCTCGTGTCAGCACAAAAACCATATCGAAGAGCTTAAGTATATCTGCAGTTCGGAGAATAAGCACAGCCGTAATACCAGGACGTAGATAAGGGAACTCCACGTACCGAAAAATCTGCCAACCCCGACCAGATTCAAGCTGAGCCGCTTCTAGAACTTCAGGTGGGATGGCTGACAGTCCTGACAGCATCACTAAGGCGAAGAAGGGAGTCCATTGCCAGATATCAGTCAAAGCAATAGTGAACATCGCGGTTCCTGGATCGCCAAGCCAAGCCACGGGCCCTAGTCCTATTAGGCTTAGCAGATAGTTCACAAATCCAAAATCACGGTTGAAAATCAAACGACCAACTAGGCCGATAACCGTTGGTGTCACTGCGATGGGAAGCACTAGTAGCACCCGCACTGTCCCGGCCAGACGACGCCATCGAACCCGATCCAGCAGCAAGGCGATGCCGATTCCCAGAACAAGCTGAACAGGAATCGTCAAAATAAAAAAATAGGCCGTCCGTTCCAATGCCTGCCAGAAGAGAGGATCTCGTATCACCTTGTCGTAGTTTTCGAAACCGACGAAAGGTGTTCCCAAGTAAGGTTTGGTGATCTGATAAAGCCGCATGCTCATGTTCAATGCTTTGAGCAGCGGGTAGACCCCTATAGCCAACAAGGCGATAATGGCAGGGGCCGCCATTCTCATGGCGGCCCTGATATTTCGTTGATGAAACATGCCCCTAACTCGCTCTGTTTACTCCAGATTGGTGTGCCGAGCACGCATCTCTGCCGCGCTTTGCCCAGTTTTCTCCCGCAATATCAATGTGACCAGATCGAAGAAAAGCAACTGCGCCGCTTCATAGAGACTTCCCATGGGCAAGATACTAGTAGTTTCACCCTGGTCGTCAGCCATGGTCTGGGCAGGTAAGTAAATCACCGTATCGGCCTGTTGAGCCGCTAAACCCGTCGGCTGGGCGGTGACAACCATGGTGCGAGCGCCTGCCTCCTTAGCAACCCCCATCAAGGCCAGCACAGTGGAGAAAGCACCAGGCCCGGCACTGACCAACAGCAGGTCTCCCTTTCCAATGGGGGGGGTGGTCATGTCTCCCACCACATGAGCATCCAACCCTAGATGCATGAGACGCATGCACAGAGCGCGCATCATAAGCCCCTCTCGCCCTACACCGTAGCAGGCGATTCGATTAGCCTTGAGGATCTCGTTACACATCCGCTCTGCAGTGTCGGGGGTGAGGGCGGACAGCACCGCCCCCACCTCCTGCAGAGCCTGAGCAGCCATCGTTTTCAGGTCGGTTGTCATTGCAACAGCGGTCTCCCAGAATAGTATCCAGCAGCATCCAGGATCTCGGTCATGCGCTCTTCGATCCGTTGGACGCCTTCTTCTACCGTCACATTCCCCAACATCATTTCCGAACCCCACTGAGCGATGACCTCGGAGATCTCGGGCCATTCAGGAAACCGAGGTCGGAAGATAGGGTTACCATAGTTTTCCCAGGAGATGACCAACGGTTCGAAGTAAGGGAACTGAGTCTTCAATTCCTCGTCTTCATAGGCGCTCATCCGCCCGGATACACCGCCAGCCCGAATGTAATCCTTGGCCTTCTCTTCCCCGGTGAGCCACTGGATAAAGAGCCAGGAAGCCGCCTGTTTTTCAGCGGAGCTGGCAGAGTTGATGCCTAAGGAGAAGCCACCCAGGGCCGGGCGTGGGCCGACTGGCCCAGCAGGCTCCACATCTACAGCCACACAGTCGGCGATCTTGGAAGACTCGGGGTTGGTTAACGCGGCCCAGAAGGCGCTCCATTCCGTGATCATAGCCACTCGCCCTTGAGCCAGCCCCTGCACCGTCTCGTCATGGTCCCATTCGACGATGTCCGGAGGCATAATGTCCAGGAGATCTTGGCGGAAGTTCAACCCGGCCAGGGATTCCGGCGAGGACAAGTTGGGTTTAAACTCATCCGTGAGAAGGGAGCCACCGAACGGCCAAACCATGCGCATAAAGGAATCAGCAGACTGAGTTTCGCCTCGCCGCGATTGCAACGCATAAGCAAACTTGTCATCTTTGGTCAGAGCTGGCCCATAGACATCTTTCAACTCCTGCCACGTTTTCGGCGGGCCATCGAATCCAGCCTCTTCAAGCATGCATTTGTTGTAAAACAGAAGCCCAGAATAGTTGTCAAAGGGCAGACCATACACCTTCCCACCCCAAGTTCCAAAAGATTCCAGCAGAATGGGGAAAAATCCTTCCAAATTCAAGTTTGGATCCGCCAGCGCAGGATCGTTGTAGAACTGCTCAAGGGGAAGGATCCATCCTGATTCAGCGAACTCGCCAATCCAGACCACGTCAATAAGCACCACATCAAAGTTGGCCGTGCCACCTGTGAAATCCAGCACCTCTTTCTCATGGGTATTCTCGTACGGGGTGGTTTCCCAGTTGACGTCAATCCCAGTGATCTCCTCGAATTCCGGGATCAAAGCAATGGCAGCATCATAGCCAGGCCGAGGTAAGAAAGCAGCATTGATGCTGACCCCTTTATAAGGAGCAGCAGCAGTGGCCAGGTCCCATTCCTCTATTGCAGCTGGTGCTGCTACTTCAGGTTGCTCTGCCTCAGAAGGAGCGGCTGCCGGTTGACCAGCAGGGGCACAGGCTGCCAACACCAAACCTAAGACTACGAGTACTGTCAGCAAATATCCAAGTCGTCTGAACTGCATAGGATCCCCCTTTGCACAGATGCGTTTCTGCCGGCTTTTTTCTATCAACGCAAATCGGCCGCCCACGCCGCAAAGCACGCCTTCATCCAGTTAGCACAAGTCGCCAGGGCCGTGAACCTCCTCATCATAGATCACGTAACTTATGGACAATTTGAACAGCTTTTCTGTAGCAACGAAATGGCCAGAGACAAAACCTCGTACAAAATCGGGCAGGATGCCATTTCGACATTTGTAAACGCGTGTAATACGCATCGTCGACCAATATCATCGACAGAGCCGAGGACTCACGCATCCGACGTTATGGAACAAAATACCAATGTTGATTGAATTCTATCGGAACAATTGAGGGGAGTTAGAAAGCAAGTCTGTGCGGGGGAAAACGGGGGCAATCGAACGATAATGTTGGAGTTTTCCTTAACCATCGAGTGCATCATAGCATACGCTGAAAACGTTGTCAATGATTTTTGAAAAACTAGCAATAGTTGCCGCGTTAATCTATCCAAAGCCAATCTATGCTGGCAAAGTCACGTCAATTTTGGGCTTCCCTTGACCGAAATCCGGTCAGCTAGCTATCCTGACGTCTAGAAAGTAAGCAGCCCAGCCGATGAAGAAAGCGACATAGCTTGTGACGTGGAATTTGAGTAGGAACAACCGGGCCTGCTTCTTCTCTTGCTGCGCGTACAGCCGATAGGTGATCAGGTTGGCCAGGGAGCCGATCAGGTTGCCAAATCCCCCCACACTGACACCCCAGAGCAGAGCCTGCCACCGTGGCGTGAAGTCGGCCAGGAGCAAGGCTGCCGGCACGTTGCTGATCACCTGGCTGAGCAAGGACGAAAGCAGGAAGACATGGTGGGGATGCACTAGCACAGCGGCCAACAGGACCCGAAGGTTGTCGGTGAAGCCGAAAAACAGCGCGAAGGTCACCAACAAAGCGTAGTCAGCCCGCAATCTTCCCCTCTCCAAAATGGCAACACCAAGCAGAACCCCCCATCCCACGGCGAAAGGGAGCAGCCGCAGGATAACCAGAAGGAGCACCAGTAAGGCTCCAACATAGAAATAAGCCGCGGGCGACAGATCGACGGTGTCGGGAGAGCTCTCGCGGACTGAAGGGCTACGACGCGTGTCCACCAGGAGCGCTCCGCCAAGGGTCAACAACAGGAAGAGGAGCGAAAAAGGTGCGATCGTCTTCACGAACTGAGAAAACGGCACTTGGTAGAACCAGTAGAGAAACAGATTCTGAGGATTTCCGAAAGGTGAAAGGGCAGAGCCAGCATTGGCGGCAAGGGCCTCCAGGATCACCAGCCACTCTTTCCTGTCAACACGCAGAGCCAGGGTCAGGGGCACCACTGCCAGCAACGCCACATCGTTGGTGACCACCCTGGAGAAGAAGAACGTAGCCAGAACCAGTTTCGCCGGGATGAACCGCCCGCGTTCGATCCCCGCGGCCATCTTGGTCAGGACCTGGTGCTTCTGGAGCCCTGCCGTCAAAGTGAACAGAATGAACAGAATAGACAGGGTCTCGAAATCCGAGGCAGAGTAGCCAGGAAAACGATGCAGGTAGAGCGAAGTGGAGAGAGTGCCCAACAAGGAAAGGAACAGGAGCCATTCCTCTTTGACGAAACCAACCCAAACCGATGCGTTCACATTACCCGTCTTTCATGGAGCCGGCTCGCGTGCTGGACAGCTGCAATCTACGCAACGTCCTTCACCCTGCCCGGTTCAGGCGAGCGATCTGCACAACGATCCCGGCCAGGAGGCCGGCGATGAGCAGGTAGAGCAGGGACATGTTCTCCACGCTGCCCAGGGAGTAGGCCAGCAGAGGACCCAGAGCGGCCCCCGCGTCCGAGGCGGTGGCGTAGGCCCCAATGTAGAGGTGAGGCCGGGCCGTGGCAAGGGCCACCTGGCTGGCCACGGCATCCAGGACCACGTTGAGTCCGGCGTTCAGGACCAGGGCCAGGGAGAGGGCGGCCAGGGAAACCACACCCGAGAGGAAGACCGCGGCCAGCAGTCCCAGGAGCAGGGCCGCCACCAGGAGCAGGGCTGTGCGATTGGGCCCCAGCCGGTCTGAGACCCCGCCCAACAGGGGCCCCACGGCCAGATCCGCCAGCCAGCGCAGGGCCAGGACCAGCCCAGCCACCGCGCCAATGCCCAGGCCCAGGGGGGCCAGGCCGTTTTCCGAGCCCAGGCGACTGGCTAGGAAGAGGGAGGCCGTGGCCACCAGCACGGAGTTGAAGACGAACTTGGTCAGGCCCGCCAGCAGGACCCAGCGAGGAAGGGCCTGGGCCAACGCGCTGCGCCAGCCCTGCCAGATGGAGCCAGCCGACGCATCGGCCGCCCGGACCGGATCCGCCGGCCAGGGCAGGGCCAGGGAGAGGGGAATGGCCAGGGCAGTGAAGCCGGCGATGGCCAACGCCGCCGGGGTGAAGCCGTACCGGTCCCAGAGGAAGCCGCCCACCACCACGCTCACCGCGCTGCCCAGCCGGATCACCCCCCAGGAGAGGCCCATGAGCCGCCCGGCCTGGCTGGGATCCCCCGTCCAGATGGCCTGGAAAGTCCCCTGGCGCAGGCCAGACCAGGCCACGCCCCAGAGCAACCGGGCCAGGAGGAAGAGCAGGAAACCCCAGCCCATGCCATAGAGGAGGGCGGTGACCAGCCCCATCACCGTGGCAAGGAGGAAGGGACGACTGGGGCCGAAGCGCTCGAAGATCTGGCTGCTCCAGGTGTTGGAGAGGAGGCGCACCAGCCGGTTGGCGCTGAGCAGCACGCCCACCAGGGGCAGGGGAATGCCCAGGGCCGGGGCCGCCAGGGGCAGAACACCGTAGAGGAGGGAGTCCCCCATGATGGAGAGCCCCACGGCCACAGACACCCCCAGGACCAGCCGGGTGGCCCGGCCAGCTTTCCATTCGGCTGCCCTCTGTTTGGACACAACGTCTCCTTTGGGCGGTTAGGAGATTGAGTGGAGGGGACAGGAAGATGACACACCGCGCAGAACGGACCAACACGTTCGATGCACCAGGCGGGTCCACGACCCGGTGAGCGAATCATGGGCCCGGCCAGAGGGCTACGAACTGGGGCGTCAAACTGCTGGAGGTTCGGAGAAACGGGGCGATTGCCCACGAACGACAAGCGAAACCGACGAGGTTCCCTGGCCCGATCCACCGCTCTCCAATCGCTGATCGCCGATCTCTGCTCGCCAATCGCTAGCTGCCACCCCGGTCGTCCCCTCGCCCAATCACCCGATCTTCTCCTGCACAAAGGCCAGGGCCGCCACCAGCTCCTCTTCCGTGTAGTACCAGTCCAGCTCCAGGGTGCGGACCGCCCCCTCGGGCAGGTAGTTGGCGATGTGGCCGAAGTTCAGCTCGCCCAGGCCGGGCAGCAGGTGATCCCGCAGGCCCAGGGTGTCGTGGATATGGACGCCCACGATGCGCTCCCCGAAACGGTTCAGCCACTCCTGGTGGAGGTGGTAGCCCAGGTTGTGCAGCACCTCCACGTGGCCCATGTCGTACCAGAAACCCACCACCGCTGGATCCTGGTCGTCCAGAAGCAGCCCCAACTCGTCCAGGGTGGGGATCTCTCGGTAGTGGCGGCGGGACTCGATGCCCAGACGCAGGCCCAGCTCCCCAGCCAGGGACGCCAGTTCGTCCAGGCTGCGCCGGGCCGCGTCCAGGAAGGGAGGCCGACGCCGGGCCCGCTCCGCGACGATGGCGTCCCGCAGCTCCCGGTAGTAGGGGGTGCGCCGCTGCCGGCCCAGGAAGCGCTGCTCCAGGGCCCACTCCAGGTGGGGGGGCATCTCCACCGCGCCCAGGTGCAGACAGACGGCTCGGGCCCCCATCTCCGCCGCGAAACGCAGGCTGCGGCGGCCCTGCTCCACGGCCCAGGCCCGGGCCTCTGGATCCAGGGAGGTCAGGAGCGCGTCCGCGGGCTGGGGGAAGGGGGATGGCTGGACCGGGGCCGGGTAGTGGACGGAGACGATGGGCAGATCCCCGGGCCGCAGATCCGTCACTTGCTCCTGGCGGACCACGTGGCTCACCTCCACGCCGGCGAAACCCAGGGCCTGGATCGCCTCCCAGAAGGCGCGCAGGCGGGAGAAACGGTGCTGCATCCACATGGTGGAGAGGACGTAGGACATTTTTGCCTTCCAGCACAGATGACGAGGAGTGCCCGCCTGGGGTTCGAGGGCGGAAAAGTCAGATCATAGGGTAAGCTGGCTTCTGGACAGAAGCCTGTTCGCTTTGTACACTAACCGGGGCAAAGTTTCAAATCCGCTGGAGCCGGTCTCGCCTCAAACAGATTCGGACACTGGCATATTCGGCACCGGAACATTTGACACTGGCACATTTGACACTGGCACATTCAGACACTGTTGACATCGGATTCATTCACACCCGCGCGCCAAGGACAACACCCGCCCATGACCCATCTACGCAACCACTCCCTGAAACGGCTAGCCGTGCTCAGCGTCCACACCTCGCCCCTGGCGCCCCTGGGCAGCCGCTACGCCGGGGGCATGAACGTCTACCTGCGGGAGCTGATCCTGGAGCTGGACCGGCGGGGCATCCAGGTGGACGCCTTCACCCGGGGCGTGCACCAGCCCCCCTTCACCGCCCTGCCCATGGGCCAGGGCAGCCGGGTGATCTACGTGGACATGGGGCCGGGCAAGGGCCTCTCCACGGACCAGCTGGTCAGCCGCCTGCCCCGCTTCTCCGCCCAGGTCCTGGAGCACGTCCAGCGCACCGGCGCGGTCTACGACGCCCTCTTCAGCCACTACTGGCTCTCGGGTCTGGCCGGCCTCTGTCTGCGGGGCGAGCTTGGACGGCCCCTCTACCACATGTTCCACACCCTGGGGCGGGTCAAGAACCTGGCCCTGCCCCCCACTGCCAGCCCGGACGAGCGGGCCAGCGCCCAGCGCATCGCCGCGGAGCAGGCCATCGTCCAGGAGGTGGACGGCCTGGTGGCCTCCACGGAGCAGGAGAAACAGGAGCTCCTCACCCTCTACCAGGCGGATCCTGCCAAGATCGCTGTGATCCCGCCGGGGGTGAACACGGCCCAGTTCCACCCCACAGACCCCATCCGGGCCCGGGATCGCCTGGGCCTGCCCCGGAGCTGGCGCATCGCCCTCTTCGTGGGCCGCATTCAGCAGATCAAGGGCATCGACGTGCTGCTCTTCGCCTTCGACCGGCTGCGACGCCACAGCCAGGCCCCGGAACACCTGCACCTCCTCTGCCTGGGGGGTGACAAGCCCGGCTCCCCCCGGATGAGCCGAGAGCAACGACGGCTCATGGAGCTGGCCGCCCGTCTGGAGCTGGAGGGCTCGGTCCACTTCCTGGGGGCCAAGGACCAGGCCACTCTGCGGGACTACTACAACGCCGCCGACCTGGTGGTGCTGCCGTCCCGAGCCGAGTCCTTCGGCCTGGTAGCCCTGGAGGCCATGGCCTGCGGCAGGCCGGTGGTGGCCTCCCACACTGGGGGGTTGCCCTCCATCGTGACCGACGGGGTGAACGGCTTCCTCTGCCCGGTGGGGGACGAAGAGTGCCTGGCGTCCAAGATGGATCTGGTCCTGAGCAACCCGGAGCTGCGAGAGTGGCTGGGGGAAAAAGCCCTGGCCCGCGCCCGGCGTCAGAGCTGGTCCGCGGTCTCCAACTGCATCGTCCGCCTGCTCAGCGGCGAGCTGCTGGCTGATCGGACTGGCCCACCCGTGGCCCGGGACGAGCCCTGCCCTTCCCGGGAGTGACTCCGCCTGCCTCCCGGGGCCACCCCACTGCCCTGCCTCGCCCTCCAGGATGGCCCCGCTGTCGGTCCTGGAGGGTTTTTCGCGCCCTTGACAGACGACGAGAAAGCCTGTACACTGGGGGACAATTAGGCACAGCTAAAACACGGCCGAGGAAAACAGGCCCGCCGAGGCGGTCCTTTCGAGGAGTTCCGGCTGTCTGCCCGACCAGAAAATCGTCCTGCGGATAAAATTTTTTCGTCTGTATTTTTAGTCGAAACTAAAACATGTCCCCGGCTCCCACAGGACAGATCCACGGCAGGGCCCGGCCAGATTCCGTTCCGCACACAACCTGCGTTTTCAAGGAGGCCATAGCCATGCAGAAAACCGGCATCCACCGCCTGTCCCGCCGAGCCCTCTTCCGGGCGGCTCTGGGAGGCGCCACCGCC
>CAYQEB010000040.1:11304-22329 GCA_964416395.1 uncultured Caldilineaceae bacterium
CCACCGCCTGTCCCGCCGAGCCCTCTTCCGGGCGGCTCTGGGAGGCGCCACCGCCCTGGCCGGGTTAGCCGGCCTGAGCCGGACCCGCTCGGACGCCCAGGACCATGCCTTCGCTTCCATGGCCCTGGTGGGCCAGGTGGACCACGTCCGCAACGGCTTCGATCCGCTGCAGATGCTGACCGAGTGGGACACGGGCACGGTGAGCAGGTTGCCTAACGGCCAGATCCTGCGGGAATACAGTTTCGTCGCCGTGGACAAGGAGATCGAGATCGCCCCAGGCATCTTCTTCCCGGCCTGGACCTACAACGGCCGGGCGCCAGGCCCCACCATCCGCTGCACGGAAGGAGACCGCATCCGCATCCACTTCGTCAACGCGGGAAGCCACCCCCACACCATCCATTTCCACGGCATCCACCCCTTCGAGATGGACGGCGTCCCCGGCGCGGGGCCGGGGGAGATCGCCCCAGGGGAGCGCTTCACCTACGAGTTCGACGCGGAGCCCTTCGGCTGCCACCTCTACCACTGCCACGCCATCCCCCTGAAGCGCCACATCCACAAAGGGCTCTACGGCGCCTTCATCGTGGACCCCAAGGAGGGTCGACCCCCGGCCCGGGAGCTGGTGATGGTGATGAACGGCTTCGACACCAACTTCGACGGCGAAAACGAAATCTACGCGGTGAACACCGTGGGGCACGAGTACATGCGCCGCCCCATCCCAGCCAAGGTGGGAGAACGCATCCGCGTCTACCTGATCAACATCACCGAATTCGATCCCATCAACTCCTTCCACCTCCACGCGGAGTTCTTCGACTACTACGACCACGGCACCACCCTGGAGCCCACCTTGCGCAGAGTGGACACCATCATGCAGTGCCAGGCCCAGCGGGGGATCCTGGAGTTCCGTTACCGCTGGCCCGGCCGCTACATGTTCCACGCCCACCAGAGCGAGTTCGCGGAGCTGGGCTGGATGGGCCAGTTCAACGTGGTGTCGGAAGAGGAATTTCCGGCCGCATTGGAGGCGGTGGGCCTGGACCAAACGTGGGAGCGCCGGGCCACCCAGGGCAGCACAGCGCCCTTCCGGGGGGAGGTGAGCCATGACTGAACGCGCCGTCTCTGTGAAGCCACGCCTGGGCTGGGGATCCTGGCTGCTAGGCCTAGGACCTCTGGCCCTCCTGGGCCTGCTCCTGGCCCTGATCCTGGTCACCGGCGGCGGGCTGGCGGAGCTGACCGGCCCCCCGGTGGAACAGCTGAGCCTGCAGCGCATCACCCTGCCCCGGCCCGGCCTGATCCAGGTGGAGGTGGTCAACGACGGGCCCCAGCCAGTGACCATCGCCCAGGTGGCCGTGGACGAGGCTTACTGGGCCTTCCAGGTCGAGCCCGCCCCCACCATCCCCCGCCTGGGACGGGCCCTGGTCTCCATCCCCTACCCCTGGGTGGAGGAGGAAGCCCACGAGATCCGGCTGGTCACCTCCCTGGGGGGCGTCTTCCTCGGGGAGATCCCAGCCGCAGTGATCACCCCCCGACCTTCCCTGGCCCTGTTCGGGCGCTTCGGGCTCATCGGCTTCTACGTGGGGGTCATCCCGGTTCTGCTGGGGATGCTGTGGTATCCCTTCCTGCGTCGCCTGGGCCGCCGAGCCATGGACTTCGTCCTGGCCCTGACCGTGGGGCTGCTCATTTTCCTGGCTGTGGGCACCTGGCTGGACGCCCTGGAGTTCGCGGCGGAACTGCCGACCTTCTGGCAGGGCTCCTCTCTGGTGGTCTTCGTGGCCCTGGTGGCCCTGGGCGGGCTCCTGGCTGTGGGGAACAGCGGACGGGGAGAACGCACGCCCCTGCAGGTGGCCTACCTCATCGCCCTGGGCATCGGCCTGCACAACCTGGGGGAAGGGCTGGCCATCGGCGCAGCCTTCGCGGCCGGGGAAGCCGCCTTGGGGACCTTCCTGGTGCTGGGCTTCACCATCCACAACATCACCGAGGGAGTGGGCATCGCGGCGCCGGTCCTGGGCCGAAACCCGGGGCTGAAGCACTTCGGGCTCCTGGTTCTCCTGGCAGGGACGCCGGCCATCCTGGGCACGTGGATCGGGGGATTCGCCTTCAATCCGGTGCTGGCCACCTTCTTCCTGGCGGTGGGCGTGGGGGCCATCCTGCAGGTGGTGTGGGATGTGGGGAAGTTGCTGGGACGGGGCGCCCCATCCGGACGATCTGCGGTCAACTGGGTGAACCTGGGAGGCGTGGTCGTGGGGCTGGCCATCATGTACTTCACCGCCTTCCTGGTGAAGTTCTAGGGGCCCGGGCGCCCAGGGTCACCTGTCTGGGAAATTTTCAGACTGGCTGGGGTCAACGAGGTCTGCGGTCATCAAAAAGCCTCGAGCCGTGTGACGGGCTCGAGGCTTTTTGATTTGAAATTCGATTTGGCTCCTCGGGATGGACTCGAACCATCAACCGTCCGGTTAACAGCCGGATGCTCTGCCGATTGAGCTACCGAGGATCGTCCGCAGACGTATCAAGTATACCGGCTGGCGGGCGGAAATGTCAAATTCCAGGCTCCTAAAACCGGCTCATTTTCTCCCGCCGTTCCAGGCCCTGGGCCGCGCACGGATCAGGCCAGGTAGTCCCGGATCTTGCGGCTGCGCAGGGGGTGGCGGAGCTTGCGCAGGGCCTTGGCCTCGATCTGGCGCACCCGCTCCCGGGTCACGTTGAACTCCTTGCCCACGTCCTCCAGGGTGCGGCTCATGCCATCCTCCAGGCCGAAGCGCATGATGAGCACCCGGCGCTCCCGCTCGGAGAGCCCCTCCAGGATCTCGCTCATCTGCTCCTTGAGCAGCCGCCGGCTGGCCGTGTCCACCGGGCCGGGCATGCTCTCGTCCTCGATGAAGTCGCCCAGGTAGCTGTTCTCCTCGTTGCCCACTGGCGTGTCCAGGCTGATGGGCTCTCGGCTGATGCGCTGGATGCGCTGGACCTTGGCTGCGGCCCGATCCAGGGCCCGTTTCAGCTCGGGATCCAGGGGCTTCTCCTCGGCCAGGGCCTCCCGGATGGCCTCGGCCTGCTCCGGCTCCAGGAACTCCATCTCCAGAGCGATCTCCTCCGCGGTGGGTTCCCGGCCCAGCTCCTGCTGCAAGCGTCGCTGGGTGCGGATCTGGCGGTTGATGGTCTCCACCATATGGACAGGGATGCGGATGGTGCGGGCCTGGTCCGCGATGGCCCGACTGATGGCCTGGCGGATCCACCAGGTGGCGTAGGTGCTGAACTTGAAGCCCAGGGTATGGTCGAACTTCTCCACAGCCCGGAGCAGCCCCACGTTCCCCTCCTGGATCAGGTCCTGGAAGTTGAGGCCTCGGCCGATGTAGCGCTTGGCCACGCTCACCACCAGGCGCAGGTTGCTCTGGGCCAGCTGCTTCTCCGCCTCCTTGCCGTCGTGGACCAGCTCCTCCAGTTTCTTCCGCTCCTTCGGGTCCGTGACCTCGCCGGACTCCAGCTTCTCCTGGGCTTCCTTGCCAGCTCGGATGCGCTTGGCCAGGGCCACCTCCTGCTCCGCGGTGAGGAGAGGATGCTGGCCGATCTCCCGCAGGTACATGCGCACCGGGTCCAGGGCCAGGTTCAGCTCGGAGAGGTCTTCGACCACCTTCTCCACAGGAATGTACTTTTCCTGCTCGATCTCCTTCTCCAGCTCCAGGTCCCGCTCAATGTTGGGCAGGGGAGCGTCCTCATCCGGCTCTTCCAGCTCCTCGATGAAGTCGTCCAGGGGATCGTCTTCTTCCTTTTTCGCCTCGCCCATGTGGATGTACTCGTCCAGCTCGCTCTCCACAGGCGTGGCAGGAGCCGCGTTGGCTGTCATCTCTTCCGTCTCTTCCGTTGGGGGATTGTCGGTTCGACTTCGTTTCTTGGCCATTTTTCTTCCTGATGATGCACTAGTTCAGAGGGTGGGGGCGCCTTGGCTCAAGCGATTTGAGTCCAACAAGGTCCGGTTCAGTTGCACCAGAAGCTGCTGTAGGTGATGGCGTTCACGTCGGTTGCGGTTGATGGCTGTGGAGTAGCGTAGAATGGCTTCCCGCTCCTTGGCCTGCTGGGCATCCCGCAGCAGAAAATGCATGGAGGTGAGCTGGGTCTTCAGGCGCTCCAGGCGTAGCCGGATCATGACCTTGAGCAGGGCCTCCCGCAGCTCGTCGGGCTCCCGCTGGGGCAAGGTGGCGGCGTAGCTCACCAGTTGGGCCAGCCAGCCATGGAGCTCCGGCGCCAACGTGCTCTGGAAAGCCTCCAGATCCCAGGGCTCGTCCCGGGAAATATAACGCTTCAAGGCTCGAAAGATCTCCCGGTACTCTGGCTGGTCCAGGTCCTCGCCGACCAGGGGTTGGATCTCCAGGCGATCCGCGGCCCCCACCAGCCAGATGAGCAGCCGAGGGTCCGGCAGCAGGTTGGCCAGGAGGAACTTCTCCATGGCCAACCGGGACGAGGCCGTGGAGGCCAGGCCACTCGACGCCGGGGTCGCCCCCTGCGCCATGGCCACTGAGCCCACCTCCAGCGCGTCCTCGGGCGGCAGCTCCGGGGAGGATGCCCCGGGGAGCGGTGGCCGGCGGGAGGATCGCTTCGCTGGTCGGGCCAGGGTCCGGGCCGCGGCCTCCACCCGGTGCTGGATGGTCTGTTCGTCGATCTGGACGAGCCGGCTCAGGCGCTGGATGTAGTGCTGTCGCTCGATCTCGTCCCCGAGTTCAGCGATGAGGGGAGCGATCTGGGCGACGGCCTGGGCTTTCCCCTGGGCTGTCGCCAGGTCGTACTGGGCCTGCACCAGGTCGAAGAAGTAGTCCACCAGAGGCTGGGCCGTGCGGATCAGCTCCTCCCACTGGCCCGGCTGAGAGCGGATCAGGTCGTCCGGGTCCATGCCCTGAGGCAGGGCGACGATGCGCAGGTTGGCTGCCAGCCGCTCCTCCAGGCGCATGCGCCCCCCCGGGCTGAAGACCGGTTTGCGCAGTTGACGCAGGGCCTGGCGAGCCTGGTTCAGTCCCCGAATGGTGGCCTGCTGCCCGGCCGCGTCTGCATCCAGGGCCAGGACGAAATTTGTGGTGAAACGCTGCAGCTGCTGAAGTTGCTCCTGGGTGATGGCGGTGCCCATGCAGGCCACCACGTTGGTGTACCCATGCTGGTGGGCGGCGATCACGTCCATGTAGCCTTCCACGATGATGACCTCATCAGCCTCCCGAATGGCTCGGTGGGCCAGGTCCAGCCCGAAGACCACTCGGGACTTGTGGAAGAGGGGCGTCTCGCCGGTGTTCAGGTACTTGGGGAGGCTGTCGTCCAGGACCCGGCCGCCAAAGCCGATGACGCGGCCCTGGCGGTCCCGGATAGGGATGATCAGCCGGTTGCGAAAGGCGTCGTAGTATCGATTGCGCTGCTCGTTGTACTTGAGTAGGCCGGCCTTCTGGAGCTGCTCGTCGCTGAAGCCTTGCTCGAGCAGATGGTTGCGAAGATTATCCCAACTATTTAACGCAAAACCCAGCTGGAAAAGTTCCGCCACGTCCTTGTGGATGCCTCGGCGCTGGAGATATTCCCGGGCCGGGGCAGCAGCCGAATGACGGTGGAGAAGGTTGCGAAAATACGCAGCGGCCTGGCTGTTGATCTGGTAGAGGAGCTCTCGCTGGGACGCGCCTGGATCCGCCTCCGGGGGCGCCAGCTCCACCCCCGCCTCCTTGGCCAGGACCTTCAGGGCCTCGGAGAAATCCAGGTTCTCCTTTTTCATGAGGAAGGTGAAGACATCGCCCCCCGTGCCGCAGGCCCCGAAACAGTGCCAGGTGCCCGTGTGGGGAAAGACCACGAAGCTCGGGGTTTTCTCCTGGTGGAAAGGGCAGCAGGCTTTGAACGTACTTCCGGACCGTTGGAGCGGTACGTAGCGCGAGATGAAATCGACAATGTCGATTCGCGCCTTGATCTCGTCAGTGACGTTCATGGTGGTTGGAAGCCCGGTTCCTCGCTGGACACAAGGCCAAGATTGGCAGGAGGAATTATAACTGTTGTGCGAAAGGGTGTCAAAGGAATTTCCCGAGCTCGGGACCGGAAAAATGCTGATTTCCCGGACGCCAGCCCGTCCATACGCCCTTGGAACGAGAATAATCGTCAGCTACCCGAAGCGATTCGGTCCGTTTTGGGTAAGGTGAAGGGGCGCCAACAGGGGCAAACAGCAGAAGCCAAAGGGCGCCTGGCCATCCGGATCCGGCCCTGCCTTTGGGCCGCGCGCTCAGATGATGTTGTGCTTGGCCGCCACATCCGGGTAGATCCGTTCCGCCTCCCGGAAGAGATCCGCCAGCTTCATGACCCGGAAGATGTTGCCTTTGGACTTGATCTGCCCGCCGAAGAAGGCGTCCCGGAGGCGAACCTCGCTGGTCCAGATCTTGTGGAGCAGATCCGCGGGCATCTCCAGCTCCAGATCCGCTCGCCCGGGCCGGGGCCCGAAGAAGACCTCCATGGGGGGCTGGCGGCCATCCAGGAGCACCTCGGCCTCCGGCTCCTGGAATCGCATGCGGATGACCAGGTTGCTGTTGGTGAAGGTCTTGATGTGTTCCGGGCGCTCTGCGACCTGGTCGAAAACCTCGCTCAAGACCTTGTAGAGCTGCTCGTCGGAGTGGTAGATGGCCATCTGGGGGACGCCTCCTGGTTGGATGAGGGTTGGATGAGGGCTGGGTGAAGGCTGGATAGAAGCAAGATATGAGACCAGGAAAAGGTGTTGCAATTCCCCATGAGCGCGCATACAATGGATGCAGGCACGGCGGATAAGCCGACATCAAGCCAACGCGACTGGTCAAGGCGATTATACGAAAAGGGCGCCCTTCGCGTCAAAAGCCCCCATCCAGGGCAGTTCATCCCCCACCCCTGGGACGCCAGGCGCCGATCACCGCCTTTGTTCACGCTGTCCACCCTGACGGAAGCCTCTCCAGCCCATCCGCGCACCCTACCCAGGAGAACCACATGGTCGAACCCATCATCATGACCCGAGATCTGACCAAGTTCTACGGCAAGACCTTGGGTGTGGAAGGGCTGAACCTGGAGGTCCAGGTCGGCGAGGTCTTCGGTTTCCTGGGCCCCAACGGCGCTGGCAAGACCACCACCATCCGTCTGCTCCTGGACTTCCTGCGCCCCACTCGGGGCCGGGCCAAGATCCTGGGCTGGGACACCCGACGAGCCAGCCTGGAGATCCGCCGGCGGGTGGGCTATCTGCCTGGGGAGCTGGCCCTCTACGAGAACATGACCGGCCGAGAGCTGCTGACCTACTTCGCCAACCTGCGGGGCCACGTGGACTGGGCCTACGTCCTGGGCCTGGCGGACCGCTTCGATTTCGACCTGGACCGACGCATCGGTCAGCTCTCTCGAGGGAACAAGCAGAAGCTGGGCATCATCCAGGCCTTCATGCACGAACCGGAGTTGCTGATCCTGGACGAGCCCACCATGGGATTGGATCCCCTGATGCAGCAGGAGTTCTACGCCTTGATCCGGGAGGTGCAGGTGCGGGGGCACACTGTCTTCCTCTCCTCCCATATCCTGCCCGAAGTGGAGCGGATCTGTCAGCGGGTGGGGATCATCCGGAGCGGCCACCTGGTGGCGGTGGAGTCGGTGGAGGTGCTGAAGAAGCGGGCCCTGCGCATGCTGGAGATCCACTTCGTGCGCCCTGTGCCGCCGGAGCCTTTCGCCCGGCTGCCCGGCGTGGTGGAGACTCGGCGAGAGAACAACGTGATCCGGGTGAAGATCAAGGGCCCTGTGGATCCAGTGATCAAGGCCGCGGCCCAGTTCCCCGTGGTGGATGTGGTGAGCCACGAGCCCAACCTGGAGGAGATCTTCCTCCACTACTATGGGAACAGCTACTCCGGAGACAGTTATTCCGGGGACAGTTACTCCGGGGACAGTCACTCTGGGGACAGCCCACAGAGAGAGCCCGGCGGCCGGGAAAGAGAAGACGGAGGCAAGCCCCATGCTGCGTAACATCTTCCTGAAGACCCTGCGCGATCGCTTTCGGGGTCTGGTTTTCTGGGGTGTCGGGCTGCTCTTCCTCTCCTTCTACCTCATCGCCTTCTACCCGGTCATCGCCGGCTCGCCGGAGCTGAGCAGCTTCCTGGACAACCTGCCCCCGGCAGCCAGGTCCCTCCTGGGGGACATCCCGGACATGCTGAGCCCGGCCGGCTACTTCCAGGCCGAGATGTTCACCCTCTCCGGCCCCATCCTCTTCCTCATCTACACCATCCTGTTCGGCAGCGACACCATCGCCGGAGAGGAGCAGCGAGGCACCCTGGAGCTTCTCCTGGCCAACCCCGTCTCCCGCACTCGGACGGTGCTGGAGAAGCTGGGGGCTCTGGTGGTGGCCACCGGCATCCTGGCCCTGGTCCTCTGGGACGGCCTGGCCCTGGGCAGCGCCCTCTACGACATCGACCTATCCCCGGGGAAACTGGCTGGAGCCACCCTCGCGCTCTTCCTCCTGGCCGTCAGCTTCGGGGCCTTGGCCCTGGCCCTGGGCTGCTGGACTGGGCGCAAGTCCCTGGCCGCGGGGACGGCAGGGGTGGTGGCCGTGGCCAGCTACTTCCTCAACACCACCGCCTCCTTCAACGAGAGCCTGGCCCCCTACCGCAAGCTCTCCCTCTTCTATCACTACGGGGGCAACGATCCCCTGCGCAACGGCCTGGACTGGGGCGGCGCGGGTCTCTTGCTGGGGGTCACCTTGATCCTGGCCCTCATCGCGGTGCTGGGCCTCAACCGGCGCGACATCGGCGTGAACTGATCCCCACCTGCACTCCAAGCCTGAAACAGAAAAATCGCCCCTGTTGGAACAGGGACGATCGGGGGACGTTTTCGGCTGCGCAGCAGGGGAACCACGGCCGCTCTGGGCCTCCAGGCTAGTGCTGCTGCTCCTGGGTGGGGCAGGTGCTCAGGCCGAAGGGCGCATAGAGAGGACACCAGCGCACGATGGCCGTGAACAGGGGCACGATCCCCACCAGACCCCACCAGCTCTTGAAGTAGAAACCAGCTGCCAGGATCACCACCCCAAGCACGATGCGAAGAGTCCGATCCACACCTCCCACGTTGCAAGACATCCCTGTCACCTCCCTTTGATGAAGAGTCTGGGGCCATTGAGCCCGACGAATTCCCTTGACGCCCGGTGCGGCATGCGGTCCGCCTCGGGCCCTCTTGATCCTACAGCTTCATCCTACAGGGAGACGGCCCATCCGTCGGTGACTTGCGTCACCCAAGGCGGGGATCTACATACCCAGGGAAGCAAAACGCTCCAGGCCGGCCCGGTCCAGGACCGTCACCCGCCCCCGGGCCAGGCGCACCAGCCCCTGGCTCTCCAGCTGCTTGAGGGTGCGGCTGATCACCTCCCGCACACTGCCCAGCTCCCCGGCCAGCTGCTGGTGAGTGGTGCGCAGGGTGGGCTCATCCTGGCCGGCCACCTTCTGGAGCAGCAGCCGGGCCAGGCGCTGGTCCAGCCGCCGAAAGGCCACCTCCTCCACCAAGGTCATGAGGGTGGTGAGCCGCTCGCCAAAGAGATGGAAGACAAAGTGGCGGAAGGGCGTGGAACGCTCCACCATCTCCATGAAGAGGCTCTGGGGGACCACGTAGCCGGTCACGTCCGCCTCCACCACCCCTCGAGCCGGGTAGCGGGCATCGCCCAAGAGGCAGCTCACGGTGAGGATGCAGCTCTGCCCCCGCTCCACGGTGTAGAGGAAGATCTCCCGCTCTTCCCCGGGCTTGAAGACCCGCACCGCGCCCCGGGTCACCATGACGAAGGCGGAGCAGGACTGGTCCACGTCGAAAAGGAGGGCGCCGGCCGGCATCTGCACTCGACGCGCGTTGCGCTGCAGGCTCTCCTGGAGGAGCCGGGGCATCCGCTCCAAGACCGGATAGGCCTGGTAGAGCTCGGAGAGGGGGCGGGGGTCTGGAATGGCGGATCTGGCCATGGAAACCATCCTTGGGGTTGGGTGGACCCCCTGAGCAGATCCACTCGGGGTGGATCTGGCTGGCCTTCGAGCGGGTTGGGGGATCCCCTTGGGAGAGAAGCCTCACAGAGAGGAAGCCTCACAGAGAGAACGTCGCCCGTCCGGCTCATGGATCTCCTGGGCCATCTGAGCCATCCGGGCCGATCCGGGCCATCCGGGCCGATCCGAGGGACGAGACCGGGAGCTTGGGTGCGGTCTGAGGGCCGAGATGGCCTTTTCGCACCGATTGACAGGCCCGAGGATCAGCGCTACAATGCGGGTAGAAAGGAGCAGAGCGATGGCCTGGGATCACACCGATGGGAGCTCTATCGGCAGGACCTTGAACATCGGCTTTGCTCCGTTTGTGTTTTCTGTCCAGGCTGTCTCTGCACAGGTGGCCGCAGAGCGCCCGTGTTTCGCAGAACATCGGTAGACGTGCACCGTGTCTGTCCACCTATCCACCCACACCCTGCCGGGTGTGCAGAAAGGAGACCCAGAGATGGAATTGCTGATTCACGGCCGTAACGTCGAGATCACGGACTGGATTCGCGAGTATGTGGAGAAGAAGGTGGGGCGCCTGGAGCGCTACCTTCCCCAGGCCCGGGAAGCCCGGGTCGAGCTCAACCACAGCGAAACCCGGGCCGCTACCGACCGCTACACCGCCCAGCTAACCATCTGGTCCAACGGTCAGATCCTGCGGGCGGAGGAATCCAGCAACGATATCTTTGCCGCCATCGATGTGGTCGTCGACAAGATGTACCGGCAGATCGAGCGCTTCAAGGGGCGTCGCTTCCAGCGCAAGCGCCGGGCCGCGGCCGCCAACGCCGTCACCGCGGAGATGGCCGCCACCCTGGCCGAGGAGGCTCTGGCGGAGGAGGCGGGGGCCGAGGAGGAAGGCCCCCACATCGTGCGCACCAAGCGCTTCTTCGTGGAGCCCATGAGCCCGGAAGAGGCCGCGGAACAGCTGGAGCTCCTGGGCCACGACTTCTACATCTTCTACAACGTGGACACCGGCACCATCAACGTGATCTACCGCCGCAAGGACGGCAACTACGGCCTGCTTCAGCCCGAACTGGCCTAG
>CAYQEB010000040.1:22429-25954 GCA_964416395.1 uncultured Caldilineaceae bacterium
TGACCCCTGGCCTGGGGTCGAATGGATGGCTCGAGAACGTACGAAAAGTGTAGTACAGCGCCGGGTCAAAATCAACTCGCCTGGAAACGGCCAGTTAGCCCCAGGGATTGGGCCTATGCTAAAATAGCCCCAGGCCCATCCGACCCGGGCCGAGAAAGGTGAGACCATTGCAGCGTCTACTGAACCTACAACAGGACAAGATCCTACGCCGGGAACGGGCCGCGCTGGAGATCCTCCAGGTGACCCTGGCCCGGCTGGACGCCCCTCAGGCGGACCTGGAGCTGATCCAGCGCAGCCTACACCAGCTGGAAGAGCTCTTCCTCCTGGTGATCGTGGGCGAGTTCAACGCGGGAAAGAGCGCGGTCATCAACGCCCTGCTGGGAGATCGCTTCCTGGAAGAGGGGGTCATCCCCACCACCAGCCAGCTCTACCTCATCCGCCACGGCGAGGAGCAGCGGGACGGCCCCGGCCCCGAGGATCTGCGCACCCTCAGCCTGCCCGTGGACTGGCTCCAGGAGGTGAACCTGGTGGACACGCCAGGCACCAACGCGGTGATCCAGCGCCACCAGCAGATCACCGAGCACTTCGTGCCCCGCAGCGACCTGGTCCTCTTCGTCACCAGCGCGGACCGCCCCTTCAGCGAGAGCGAGCGGGCCTTCCTGGAGCGGATCCGCCAGTGGGGGAAGAAGATCGTCATCGTCCTCAACAAGATGGACCTGCTGGAGAGCCCGGCGGAACAAGAGGCAGTGGTGAAGTTCGTCCAGGAGAACGCCCGCCAGCTCCTGGACACGGAGCCGCCGGTCTTCCCGGTGAGCGCCCGCCTGGCCCTGCGAGCCAAGCAGAAAGCTCAGGAGAGCGGCGCTGCTCTGACGGACCAGCCCAGCTGGCAGGCCAGCCGCTTCGGGGCGCTGGAGGAGTTCATCCTCTCCCGGCTGGACAGCGGGGAGCGGCTGCGGCTCAAGCTGGAGAACCCCCTGGGCGTGGCTGGCAACCTGGTGCGCCGTTACCAGGAGGTGATCGCTCAGCGCCAGGAGCTGCTCCAGGGGGACTTCCAGACCCTGGACATCATCGAGGAGCAGCTAGAGGCCTACCAGGGGGACATGCGCCACGACTTCCAGTTCCAGCGCAGCCGCATCGACAACGTCCTCTACCAGATGGCCGAGCGAGGAGACAAATTCTTCGAGGAGACCCTGCGCCTCGCCCGCCTCTTCGAGCTGGTGAACACAGAGCGCCTGCGGGGCGACTTCGAGCGCCAGGTGGTGGGAGACACCAGCCTCCAGATCGAGCGCCACGTGAACGAGCTCATCGACTGGATGATCGACAAGGACTACCGCCAGTGGCAGGCGGTGATGGAGTTCCTGAACCGGCGGGCCAGCCAGCACGCGGACCGCATGGTGGGCCAGGTGAGCAGCGATTTCGAGTTCAACCGCCAGAACCTGCTGGCCAACGTGGGGCGCAGCGCCCGGGAGGTCATCAGCAGCTACGACCGGGAGGCGGAGGCCCTGAAACTGGCCCAGGAGGTGCAGCGGGCCATCATCCAGACCGCGGCGGTGGAAGTGGGCGCCCTGGGACTGGGCACCCTGCTGGTGGCCCTGCTCCAGACCACCCTGCTGGACATCACCGGCATCCTGGGGGCCAGCGCGGTGGCGGCCCTGGGCCTCTACGTCCTGCCCTACCGCCGGGCCAAGATCAAGGCCCAGCTCCGAGAGCGGATCGACGACCTGCGAGGCCGGTTGGACACGGCCATCACCCAGCAGTTCGAGGCGGAGCTCACCGAGAGCGTCCGCCGCATCCGAGAGGCCATCGCCCCCTACACCCGCTTCGTCCGGGTGGAGCGGGAGAAGCTGGCCACCCTGCAGAAGGACCTGGAGACGGCCCAGCAGGAACTGGACCAGCTTCGCCAGGAAGTGCAGACCCTGGAGCCATGACCGTCTCCCTCCAGCCCCTCACCCCCGAGCTCCACGGGCCGGCCCTGCAGCGGGTCTACGAGCTGACGCCCAGCTACTGGGCCCTCTACGGCCTGCCCGCCCTGCCCCAGGACCAGGCCCGGCGGGACCTGGAAGCGGCCGAGAAAGAGGTCAACCGGTACGCCCTGGGCATCCTGCTGGCCAAGGAGCCGGGCAACCCAGCGGCCGGCGCCCAACTGGTGGGCCTGGTGGACTTTCGGCTCAACTGGCCCAGCGAGAAACTGGCCTACCTGGGCATGCTCCTGGTGGCCGAACCCTTCCAGCGCCAGGGCATCGGCACCGAGGCCTGGCGGCTCCTGGAGCCCTGGCTGGCAGAGACAGCCCGGATGGAGCGGGTTCGCCTGGGCGTGGAGCAGTTCAACCCCGGCGCCCTGCGCTTCTTCCAGAGCCTGGACTTCCAGCTCACAGGCAAGACCCTGCGCATCCGCTCCGGCAACAAGTTCGTGCGCCTGCTCCTCATGGAGAAAGCCCTGCCCAGGGAGCCTTCCACGTCCCCATCCCCTGCCCCGGAGGAAACCGATTGAACCCCGAAAGCACCCCCATGGACGATCCCCGCGCCGCGCGCCTGCTGCGGGTGGCCGATGAGCTGCGAGCCCTGAGCCACAACGGCCTTCACTACACGAAGGACCCCTACCAGGTGGAGCGCTACCAGCGCATCCTGGAGCTCTCGGCCCAGCTCATGGAGCTGGTGGACGCCCTGCCCCCAGAGGCAATCCGGCGCTACACCTTCCACGACCTCCCCTACCGGGCCCCCTACCCGGTGGTGGACACCGCGGTCTTCGACGAGGTCGGGCGCATCCTGCTGATCCAGCGGGCGGACAACGGCCAGTGGGCTCTGCCCGGCGGCGCCGCAGAGGTGGGGGAGACGCCCATGGTCAACGCGGCCCGGGAGGTCTGGGAGGAGACGGGCTACGCGGTGGCCATCACCCACTACCTGGGCGTCTTCGACAACCGGGCGAGCCGGCCCACCAGCCGCCATCACCTCTACATCCATCTCTTCGCTGGGCAGGTGGTGGGCGGCCAGCCTCTGGTGACCCGGGAAACCCTGGACCTGGGCTGGTTCTCGCCGGAAGCCATCCCCTGGGAGCGGCTGAACGGCAGCACACCGGCTCGCATCCGCCACGCCCTGGCCTGGCGGGCCGATCCCAGCCTGCCGCCCCACTTCGACCGGGTGGACTGGCAGCCCCAGGCCACTTCCCAGCACGGCCAGCCGGAAGAAGGGTGAGCCGTTCCGTCCCTCACAGCACGCCCTTCGCCTGCCGTAGCCGCCTGCCCGATCCTCTTGGCCCTGAGGGATCTCTGGTATAATGCCTGGGTGCGCCCGGGGCAGGTCGCTGCCCCCCTGCAACACCGCAGCACATCGCACCGCAAACCGTGCTTCGCCCCCTAATTTCCCGAGGAAGCTCCAAATGATCCAACGAACCCTCACCAACCGTTCCCTGCTCATTGTGCTCCTGCTGGCCCTTCTCTGGACGGCTGGCTGCCAGGGTCAGCTGCCAGGGGTCCAGCCCGTGGCGCCCACAGCCATCCCCACGGAGACACCCACCGTCCCGCCCAC
>CAYQEB010000040.1:26054-27903 GCA_964416395.1 uncultured Caldilineaceae bacterium
CCCACCGTCCCGCCCACGGCCACCCCTACGGCCACGCCCACCGCCACACCCACTGAGACGCCCACCCCATCGCCCACGCCGTCGCCCACACCCACTGAGGCCCCCACCGAGACGCCCACACCCCAGCCCACGGCCACCCCGAAACCGGCCGCCACGCCCACGCCTGCTGGCTTCCGCTGGGAGTGGAGCGAGGAGCAGCTGACCGAGATCGCCCAGGAAGCGGCCCGGCAGCAGGCCGACTCCCCCTTCGACCCGGATACGGTCTACGTGGAGCTGGAGCCGGGCCAGATGATCGTGGGTGGCCGGGCCCAGCTGGGCTTCTTCGCCGTGGACGTGGAGGCGGTGGTGGAGCTGACGCTGGTGGACGGCAAGCCTATCCCGGAGATCGTGGAGATCCGGGCGGGCGGCAACCCGGTGCCGGCCCTGCTCCGGGACCAGATCATGGGCATGGTGCAACCCCTCCTGGACCAGTGGAAGGAGGCGGAGGTGAGCTACGTCATCGACGCCATCGAGATCACCAAGGGCAGCCTGGTGTTGGAAGGGCACTACCGCTAGGGCCCTTTCCCCACAGGCGCGATGGGGGCAAGATTACCCTGGATGCCCTGACTTTGGGGTATAATTGAGGTTCGGCAACGGGCTGTCCGCGCCCGCGTGACAGCCAGGACAGCAGGAGTGGAAAAGCGAGCGCAGCTCGCCAGAGCGCGCTGGAGACAGCGCTGGAAACCGGAACAACCATGGCACTGGACAAGCTGATCGTACGCGGCGCCCGGGAACACAACCTGAAAGACATCGACCTGGCCATTCCCCGGGACAAGCTGGTGGTGATCACCGGGCTGAGCGGCAGCGGCAAGAGCAGCCTGGCCTTCGACACCATCTACGCGGAGGGCCAGCGCCGCTACGTGGAGTCCCTCTCCGCCTACGCCCGCCAGTTCCTGGGCCTGATGGAGAAGCCGGACGTGGACCAGATCGAGGGGCTGAGCCCGGCCATCTCCATCGACCAGAAGGGCGCCGGCCGCAACCCCCGCTCCACCGTGGGCACGGTCACGGAGATCTACGACTACCTGCGCCTCCTCTACGCCCGGATCGGCCAACCCCACTGCCCCACCTGCGGCGAGCCCATCAGCCAGCAGACGCCCCAGCAGATCGTGGACAGCATCCTGCAGATGCCCGAAGGCTCCCGGCTGATGATCCTGGCCCCCCTGGTCAAGGACCGCAAGGGGCACCACAAGCCCCTCTTCGAGAGCCTGCAGAGGCAGGGTTTCGTGCGGGTGCGGGTGAACGGCCAGATCTACGACGTGAGCGAGGCGCCCGAGCTGGACCGCTACAAGATGCACAACATCGAGGCGGTGGTGGACCGGCTGGTCATCCGGGGGGAGCGGCCAGACCCGGACCATCCCGGAGCCACCATCCCCGGGGTGGACGTCACCCGCCTGGCCGACTCGGTGGAGACGGCCCTGCGCCTGGGCGAGGGCGCGCTGATCATCGCCGACGTGACCGACCCAGACAACCCCCAGGACCGGATCTTCAGCGAGCACTTCGCCTGCGTCAAGTGCGGCACCAGCCTGCCAGAGATCGAGCCCCGCACCTTCAGCTTCAACAGCCCCCACGGGGCCTGCCCCCACTGCGGCGGCCTGGGCATGCTCAAGGAGTTCGACCCGGAGCTGATCCTGGACATGGAGCGCAGCATCGAGGAAGGAGCCGTGCGCCCCTGGCACAAGGCCAGCAGCCGCAAGGACGAAGCGGACGGCTACTACACCCAGCTCCTGCGGGCCGTCTGCGAGCAGTACGCCATCCCCCCTGGCGTGCCGGTGAAGGAGCTGAGCCACAAACAGCGGGACATCATCCTCTA
>CAYQEB010000040.1:28003-35380 GCA_964416395.1 uncultured Caldilineaceae bacterium
CCCCGCCCCGCAACGGTCGGGAGGGCGACGCCGGGGACAAGCCCACCCCATCCCCCCTCACCCCCCGGCAGCTGGCCATCGCCCGCCAGGTGCTCAAGGAGATCCGGGAACGGCTCAGCTTTATGGTCAATGTGGGGCTGGACTACCTGACCCTGAGCCGCAGCGCCACCACCCTCTCCGGCGGGGAGGCCCAGCGCATCCGCCTGGCCACCCAGATCGGCAGCCAGCTCATGGGCGTCCTCTACATCCTGGACGAGCCCAGCATCGGCCTGCACCAGCGGGACAACGCCCGGCTGATCCGCACCCTCCAGGGCATGCGGGATCTGGGCAACACCGTCCTGGTGGTGGAGCATGACGAGGACACCATCCGAGCGGCGGATTGGGTGGTGGACCTGGGGCCAGGCGCGGGGGAGCACGGGGGCGAAGTGGTCTGCTCCGCGCCCCTGGAGGAGTTCCTGGAGAGCCCGAAGAGCCTCACCGCCCAGTACATGCGGGGGGAGAAGCGCATCCCTGTGCCGGCTGTGCGCCGGGACGGCAACGGCAAGTTCCTGCACATCCGGGGCGCCCGGGAGAACAACCTGAAGAACATCGACGTGCGCATTCCCCTGGGCAAGTTCGTGGCGGTGACCGGCGTCAGCGGCAGCGGCAAGTCCACCCTGGTGGTGGAGGTGCTCTACAAGAAGCTGGCCCAGCTCCTCTATCGGTCCAAGGCCCGGCCCGGCAGGCATCGGGCCATCGAAGGGGTGGAGCACCTGGACAAGGTCATCGACATCGACCAGAGTCCCATCGGTCGCACGCCCCGGAGCAACCCGGCCACCTACGTGGGCCTCTTCACCCCCATCCGGGAGCTTTTCGCCAGCCTCTCCGAGTCCAAGGCCCGGGGCTACAAGCCGGGGCGCTTCAGCTTCAACGTGAAGGGCGGCCGCTGCGAGGCCTGCAAAGGGGACGGCATCATCAAGATCGAGATGCAGTTCCTGCCCGACATCTACGTCCCCTGCGAAGAGTGCAAGGGCAAGCGCTACAACCGGGAGACCCTGGAGATCAAGTTCCGGGACAAGTCCATCGCGGACGTGCTGAACATGACCGTGGAAGAGGCCCTGGAGTTCTTCCAGAACATCCCTCGCATCCGCTCCAAGCTGGCCACCCTGAACGCGGTGGGCCTGGGCTACATTCGCCTGGGGCAGCCGGCCACCACCCTATCCGGCGGGGAGGCCCAGCGCATCAAGCTGAGCAAGGAGCTGAGCCGCCGGGACACGGGCAACACCCTCTACATCCTGGACGAGCCCACCACGGGCCTGCACTTCGAGGACATCAACCGGCTGCTGAGCGTGCTCCACGCCCTGGTGGAGAAGGGGAACACGGTGCTGGTCATCGAGCACAACCTGGACGTGATCAAGAACTGTGACTGGGTCATCGACCTGGGGCCCGAGGGGGGCGACAAGGGGGGCTACGTCATCGCGGAGGGGACGCCGGAAGCGGTGGCCGCCTCGCCCCGCAGCTACACCGGCCACTACCTGAAACCCCTGCTGGAGCGGGACCGGGCGTTGGAGCTGGGCTGAGATCAGCCCACGCCGGCCCACCCTGGCTCCCTGCTTCGGGCTCGCGGTTCTGGCATCACCGTTCTGGCATCATCGCTCTAGCTTACAGAAACGACAAAGGCCCTCGGGAGGATGGTCCCGAGGGCCTTGCGCGTCCGGGTGGGGCGGGTTTGGGTCAACCGGTGGCCCGAGAGAGCCCGGGCATCTTGGGCAGCACTGTGGCCTTGGAGGAGACCGGCGCTGGCTCCTTCCACTGGCCCAGGAGACGGCGAGCCCGCTCCTCGTTCTGGGTGATCTGCACCGCGGAGTTGACCACGATCTGCCCGTGGCTCTCGGCCACCACCTGGAGGAAGCCCTCCACCACCTGGGGATCGAACTGGCCGCCGGCATGTTTGCGCACCTCCTTGAGGATCTCGCTCACGGGCAGGGCCGCGCGGTAGGGGCGGTCCGAGGCCATGGCATCCACCGCGTCACAGAGGGCCAGGATGCGAGCTTCCAGGGGGATCTCCTCCCCCTTCAGGCCGTTGGGGTAGCCGGCGCCGTCCCACCGTTCGTGGTGGTGGCGGACGAAGGGGGCCAGATGGCGCAGCCCTCGGGAGGTTTCCAGGAAGTCCGCGCCGATGGTGGCGTGGGTCTTGATGATCTCCCGCTCCTCCGGGGTCAGGTTGCCCGGCTTGTGCAGGATCTTCTCCGGGATGGCCAGCTTGCCGATGTCATGGAGGAGGGCCGCCTGGCGCAGCTGCTCCAACCGCTCCGGGGGGAGGCCCACCTTCTGCCCGATGGCCGTGGCCAGATCCGCGACCTGGATGGCGTGGCTGGAGACGAAGGGATCCCGGGCGTCGATGATCTTGGCCAGGGTGAGCATCAGGTCGCTGTTCAGGTCCTGGATCTCCTGGTTGGCTCGAGCCACCTCCCGGTTGGCCTGGAGGAGCTCGGCGTTCATGCGCCGCAGTTCGGTCACGCTGGCCTTGGTCCGGTCCACGTAGAGCTTCTGGGTGTAGCGCAGGACGAAGCCGGGCAGGATGAAGACCACCATGCCAGCCAACCCCATGAAGGAGTAGGCCACGGCCAGGAGCAGGCCGATGATCCCCAACACCGCGTAGTGGATGGCTAGCCATTGAAACTGATCCCGCCAGACCGTGCTGAACCGGCTCCCGGAGGAGAGGGCGATGGCAGTGGTCACCAGGCCGGTCTCGATCAGGAACATGAGCATGATGACAGGGAGGCCAAACAGCAGGATGAGCGGGATGGTGCGCACATCCAAGGAGAAGGGGATGTGGGCGAAGAGCAGGACAACCGGGAGGTGAGAGAGCACATGGATGGCCCAGTTGAAGCTGGTCTTGTACCAGGTGGGGCGCACCTTGAGGTAGTGGGTGAGGGCGATGGCTGCGCTCACCGCTACAACGCCTGGTATGCCGCCGATGATGGCCGCCGCGCAGAGGGTGGAGACGGAGATGGAGACGGTGTTGTCGTCGTAGACGTTCACCTGGAGAACCTCGGCCAACACCGCCAGGGCAGCAAGGAGGGCCACCGCGGACAGACTCTGCGCGGGATAGAGATCCCAGCCCCAGACGGCGGCGGCTAAGGCGCTCCCGATCACCAGGGCGATGAAGGGCCAGAGCAGCTTCTGGCCAGAAGGGCGAGGCTGCTGGGCCTCTTCCTGGGGATCCGGGGGTGGAGCCGCCGCTCGGGATGCCGCTGGGACAGGTGGAGTGGCCGGGGTAGCCCTGCCGTTGGTGGACGGGTGAACGGCTGGCGATGGGATGGAGCCCGGCTCGGGCTGCTCTGGCGCAGGCAGATCTGACCCCGCGGGGACAGGGGCTGAGGCCTGGATGTCCTTGGCCTCGGTTGGCGGGGCAGGCTGGGTCGCCTGTTTGGAAGAGAGGGCCCAACGTGCAGCCTTCTGGCTGGCATCGAAGGCCAGCCTGAGGGAGTGGGGCACCTGAGCGGCCAGCACCACCCGGTTGCGGCCCTGGTACTTGGCCTGGTAGAGAGCGATGTCCGCCTGGTGGATGAGATCGTCCGGCCCCGTGGCATCGTCCGGGTAGCAGGCCACCCCCAGGCTGATGGTGGCCCGGATGGGAACGTCCGAGCTGGGGGCGTGGAACACGGTGGTCTCCAGGGCCCGACGCAGGCGCTCCGCCACAGCGTGGGCCACAGCCAACTCCGTTTCGGGCAGCACGATGGCAAACTCCTCGCCACCGAAGCGGGCGGCGATGTCGAAGTTGCGCACATGCTTGCGGATGAGATCGCTGACCCCCTTAAGCACCACGTCACCGGCCAGGTGACCGTAGCGGTTGTTGATGTCCCGCAGCAGATCCAGGTCCGCCATGATGAGAGCCAGGGGACGGTCGAAGCGCTCCGCCCGCTTGAACTCCTCCAGGAACTGCTTCTTGAAGTAGGCCGCGTTGGTCAGGCCGGTCTTGGGATCGGTCTGCACCTCCTTCTTGAGCTGGGGAACCATCAAGGCCCGATAGACCAGGATCAACGGCGTCAGGCCGGGGATCAGCAGCCAGGGGTTGAGCTTCCACAGCTCCGCCAGCACATACCCCATGATCAACATGGTGAAATCGGAATAGAGGTTCTCCAGATCGAAGACCTGGGATTCCTGCCAGGAGACGCCTCGGGCCAACACCAAGACCTGGCCGATCAGGGCGTGGTTCACCAACAGGTAGACCAGAGCCGCCAGGATCCCGGAGACGATCAGGTGAGGCAGAGCGGGGGAGGGCATGAGCGTGCCCAGGGTGAAGTAGGTCACCTGGGCGCTGATGCCGGCGATCACGTGGATGGCGATGTTGAACGGCTGGATGTACCAGTCTCGCAGGTACTTGCTGTTGGTCAGGCGCTTGTGGATCCACTCCAGGAGGTGGGGGATGAGGATGAGGAGCACAAACAGGAAAGGTGGCAGAACGATGACCCCCAGGAAGAAGAAGACCGTGTGGGGATAGTAGGACTGGTTGCCGAACTCGGCCTCCAGGAACTGGGCCACAGTGGCCAGGATCACCACCACAGCGAACACCTGCCACTGGGCGGGATGGATGGGCGACTTGGGGAAGGAAAGCCATGTCAGCACACCGGCCAGGGTCAGGGTGGCCCAAATGTACATCCAGGATCGACGTGACACGATGCGCACCTCCATTCGGGGCCGAGCAGGCCCCGTCACTTCAACCGGGCCGTCCTGGGGCCGCAGCCCCGCGGACTTGACCGGAGCGGCGTAGGTCAACAGCGTCTGGTAAAAGGGATATCATTTTCTGCTGGAGAGTGCCATCCCCTATATCCACCATTCCGCTTAGAGGAGCTTGCGGAAACCCTGCAGACCCGGGAAGGTAGCAAGGTTTCTCGGAAGGGCTCTCGTCCCTGAAAAAAGTGGGCCGATGGGGAAGAGACGAGGTCCTTCCCCATCGGATATAGAGCGCATTGAGCTGCAGAACGCACCCAGCCCTTGCCCCGAGGCCGACCGGAGGGGCTGTCAGTTGCTCCAGTTGACGCTGTTCCAGTTGACCGAGTTCCAGTTCACACTGTTCCAGTTGACCGAATTCCAGTTCACGCTGTTCCAGTTGACGGAATTCCAGTTCACGCTGCCCCAGGTGACCGGATCGCTCCCGGTCCAGAGGAGCTGGCTGGCCTGGAGCCCCACGTTGTTGCTGCCCAGGCTGGTGTCCTGAACAGCCGCGTAGATGTCCAGATAGCCAGCCCCGGCCTTGCTCTGATCGTAGCCAGGCCAGTCGGTGTTGGCCGTGACCATCAGCCGGTACTTGACCTGGTCCGGGGTCAGGTTGGGCTCGGCCTCCAGGAGGAGGGCCACTGCGCCAGCCGCCACCGCGGAGGCCATGGAGGTGCCGGACATGCGGAAGTAGAAGCTGCCGTCCGCGCCGCTCAGCTTGTGATCCGGGTGCTCCAGGGCCAGGTTGCTGTCGTCGCTGGCCAGCAGGCTGATGATGTCGCTGCCCGGAACCACCAGATCCGGCTTGCTGAAGCCATCGGTGGTGACGCCGTGGGCCGAGAAGCTGGCCACCACATCGTCTGAAATGTCCAACGTGTCTTGGGTGTCCACCGCCCCCACGGCCATGAGGAAGGGATCGTTGGCCGGAGGGTAGACCACACCGCTGTTGCTGGCGCCGTTGTTCCCCGCGGAGACCACCACCACGATGCCGTTGAACCAGAGGATCTCCAGGGCGGCGTTCAGCGGACTGTTGTGGTAGGACTCGGCCACCGTGCTGTTCAGGGAGAGGTTGGCCACCCGGATGTTGTAGGTGTCCTTGTTGTCGTAGATCCACTGCAGACCGGCCACCACATCCGAGGTGCTGCCCACGCCCCAGTCATCGGTCACCTTCACGTCCACCAGGTTGACCTTGGGAGCGATGCCCAGGTACTTGCCAGCGGAGCGGGCGCCGTTGCCGCCGATGGCGCCCGCCACATGGCTGCCGTGGCCGTAGAAGTCGTCGATGGTGCTCTGGCCTCCGGTGAAGTCCACCTGGGCCAGGATGCGGGGGTTGCCCTGCTCGTCCAGCAGGTCATCGTGCAGGGCGATGCCGCTGTCCACCACCGCCACGGTGACCCCTTTGCCCTGGAGGTGGGCGCCGCCGTTCCACACCTTGTCCGCGCCGATGGCGGGCGCCATCTCATCCGCCAGATTGGTGGGATCCACACAGTCGGCGCAGCGGGCGCTCTGACCTGGCCCCACCGCGGTGCTCCCCTGGGAGGTGACGCCAGCGTCCTGGGTCAGCCAGAACTTGTCCACCACCGTGCCGTCCTCCCGCATCCAGACGTTGAAGGTGTAGACGCCAGGCGCAGGGATCTGGACGGTGGCGATCCCCTCGGTGTCCTTCTTCGTCCAGACGAAATAGCTCTTGAAGCCGTTCAGCCCCCAGTAGCCGGTGATGGCCACCTGGCCGTTGATCCCCACCAGCACCGAGTCGTCGGCATTGTTGCCGCCCGGGGCCAGGCCTCGGACGTAGACCGTGTAGACGCCCGGCGTGGCGAAGTTCACCTTGTAGTCCAGCCGGGGGCCGCTGGTGCTGAGCTGGGCGTTGGTCCCGTTGTTGGGCAGGGCCTGGAGGGCGGAGATGCCGCTGTAGCCGCTGTACTCGGTGACGGGCTGCCAGGTGTGCCCCTGGCTACCCGGCGTCAGGGCGTGGTAGTTCTCCGCTTCGATGACCACCTGGCCGTTTATCTCCTGGAAGGGGGCGTCCTGGGGCACCGGCGTGCCGCTCTGGGAGGCGCTGAGCTGGATGGCGTCCACGAAGAAGAACTCGTCGGAACCGCCGTACTTGTTGCTCACCCGGAAGCGCACCACGGTGCTGTCCGAGGCGAACTGGGAGATGTCGTAGCTGCGCAGGCCCGAGACCGCGCCCGAGAAGCCAGTGAAGGTGTCCAGGACTGTGTAGCTGGCGCCCCCATCCCCGGAGATCTCCACCACCACCGCATCGTCCTGGTCCACACCGCTGGAGGTGCGGAAGCGGAAGGCCAACACCGCACTGGTGACGCCGGAGAGGTTCACCGACCGGACCGCGCTGGGCTGCCCTCCCGTGTTGGGGTAGTCGTCCAGGCGCAGGGCCCCATCGACGATCTGCACCTGGCCAGCGGAAGGCCCCTGGCTATCGGAGCTTGGATCGTTCTCCACCCAGGGGCTGGCCCAGATGCCACTGCCGTCGTTGTTGTCGAAAGCAGCCACATCGAAGTTGTCCCGCACGCTGATCTCCGTGCCCAGGCGCTGGTCCGGGTCAAAGTTCACGGTCTGCTCGGTGGCCACGTTGGCCAGGGTGCCCACAGCCACCGGCGCGCCCCAGTCGATGCCGTCCTGGCTCACGTAGAACTCGTAGTTGGCCACCCGGCCGTC
>CAYQEB010000041.1:0-6280 GCA_964416395.1 uncultured Caldilineaceae bacterium
AGCCACTTCAGGCGCCACTGTAGCAGAGCCCCTGGATTTCCACAAAAACGAGCTTCGATCTTGCTTTACAAAAGGGAACAATTGGGCTATACTTCTCCCTGCTCGCAAACTCGCCGGCCGCCCAGGTCGGCACTAGCTTTGCCAGTGCGCCGCCTGCAGCTCTCGAGGCGGTGTTTTCGTTCGTGATTGCCCCCCATTGGACGCCTGAAGTTCAACGCGAATTTCATGCTGAAACGCAACAGGGAAGAGCCATGGCCGACAACCCAGTCTATTTGACCCCGGAGGGTCTGGAGAAGCTCAAGCAGGAGTTGGAGTACCTGATCACCGTCCGCCGCAAGGAAGTGGCCAACCAGATCGCGGAGGCCAAGGCGGAGGGCGACATCAGCGAGAACGCCGGCTACGATGAGGCCAAGAACGCCCAGGCCTTCCTGGAAGGCCGCATCCGGGAGCTGGAGATGAAGCTGAAGAACGCCCAGATCATCGACGACAGCGCCGCCCCCGCGGACCAGGTGGCCCTGGGGCGCACGGTGGTGGTCCAGGAGGCGGACATGGACGAGGAGGAGGTCTACACCATCGTGGGCTCCACCGAGGCGGACCCGGGCAACGGGCGCATCAGCAACGAGAGCCCTCTGGGCCGCTCCCTCCTGGGCAAGAAGGTGGGAGACCGGGTGACTGTGGAGACCCCAGGAGGGGCCATCGAATTCACCATCCTGCGCATCGAATAGGCGGGAAGCTGGCCGGGTTTCCCGGCAGCACAGGCCTCAAGCCACAGGCCTAGCAAAGGACGAAACCTTGTGACCGACCCACAGCAGATGTTCGATCCGGAACAGCTCAGCGACCAGGAGCGCAGCCGCCTGCGCAAGCTGGAGGCCCTGCGGGAAGCGGGCATCGACCCCTACCCGGCCCGGGTCAAGCGCACCCACACCATCGCCCAGGCCCGGGCCCTCTTCGAGGAGAAAGGGGAGGGGCCGACGGTGAGCGTGGCGGGCCGGCTGAAGCGCATCCGCATCATGGGCAAGGTCAGCTTCGCGGACATCGAGGACGGCACCGGGCAGATCCAGATCCTGGTGCGCCGAGACAACCTGCCCGAGGGCTGGTACAACCGAATCTGGAAGAAGCTCATCGACCTGGGGGACTTCGTGGCCGTCAGCGGCCCCCTGGTGGTCACTCGCACCGGCGAGCTGAGCGTGGAGGTCCAGGAGATGGCCTTCCTGGCCAAGGCCCTCAAGCCCATGCCGGACAAGTGGCACGGCGTCAAGGATCCGGAAGTGCGCTACCGGCGACGCTACCTGGATCTCCTGGCCAACCCGGAGGTGCGGGAGATCTTCCGCACCCGGGCCCGCATGGTCCGGGCCCTGCGGGACTACCTGGACAGCCAGGGCTTCCTGGAGGTGGAGACGCCCATCCTGCAGCCCATCTACGGCGGCGCGGCGGCCCGCCCCTTCGTCACCCACCACAACCAACTCAAACAGGACCTCTACCTGCGCATCAGCTTCGAGCTCTACCTGAAGCGGCTCATCGTGGGCGGCTACGACCGGGTCTACGAGATCGGCCGGGACTTCCGCAACGAGGGGGTCAGCTTCAAGCACAACCCGGAGTTCACCCAGCTGGAGTTCTACGAGGCCTACGCGGACTACAACGACGTCATGCGTCGCACCGAGGAGATGCTGGCCTACACCGCCCAGGAGGTCCTGGGCGGCATGGTGCTCCGCTGGCAGGGCCACGAGATCGACCTGACCCCGCCCTGGAAGCGCATCCCCCTGCGGGAGGCCATCCTGGAGGCCACGGGCATCGACTACGAGGCCTTCCCGGAGGCGGAAGCCCTGGCCGCGGAGATGCAGCGCCTGGGCATGGAGGTGGATCCCAGTCAGCCCTGGGGCAAGCTGGTGGACCATCTGCTCTCCAAGTTCGTGGAGCCCAACCTGATCCAGCCCACCTTCCTCATCGACTACCCCCGGGACGTGAGCCCCCTGGCCAAGGCCAACCCGGAAAACCCCCGGCTGGTGGAGCGCTTCGAGGGCTTCATGGGGGGCATGGAGGTCTGCAACGCCTTCTCCGAGCTCAACGATCCCATCGATCAGCTCCACCGCTTCCTGGACGAGAGCTACCGGGCCGCCCACGGGGACGAGGAGGCCCATCCTGTGGACACGGACTTCATCGAGGCCCTGAGCTACGGCATGCCCCCCACCGGCGGCTTCGGCATGGGCATCGACCGGCTGGCCATGCTCTTCACCGACCGGGACAACATCCGAGAGGTGATCCTCTTCCCCCACCTGCGAACCATCAAAGAAGGGGATGGGGCCGAGGAGCAGCCGGAAGAGCCTTCCCAGGAGGCTGCGGAAGCGCCGGAGGCGGCGCCGGCCATCCCTGGGCCGGAGGAGACGGGGTAGGCCCTGCTGTCCAGTCTTTCCGAGAAACGCCTTCCCCAGGACCTGCCAGGCTCTCGACCTGGCAGGTCTTTTCGCGCACAGTAGCCCCTCTCACTTGATTCCCCCAGCAGCCCTCTGCTATACTGATCCCACAACCGCATAGCGAGTGCAACCTTCGGGGCAGGGTGAGAGCGCACGCTCAATTCCCGACCGGCGGTGATCCGTCCCGGGCCAACGAATCGGCCCGAACCAGGACGGTAAGCCCGCGAGCCGGCATCCATCACAGGATGCTAGCAGGAGTTCGGTGAGCCAGGCATGGCAAGTCCGACGCCGACGGTATAGTCCGGATGGGAGAAGGTCACAGGAAAGCGCAGGCGCCCAGGAACGGCCGGCACCTGTGCCTGTTCCGTTTGCCCATGGACCGCCAGCCCCGAAGCATGTTTCCAGATGCTTCGGGGCTTTCGTGTGGGATGGGCGGGGTTCGGGGATCCCCGAATTTTCGGAGCAGGCCAGTGGATCTTGGGCTGGGCATGGGCCCGCCTGCTTGTGAACCCATCGCGCCCGGAGGCCACCGCTTCCGGGCGCTCGCTTTTGGAAGGGCAGACGAAAAACGGAACACGGACGCCAACAATGAACGACGAACGAACCATCTCCACCCAATGGATACCCACAGAAACGCCTTCCCGGGAACCCCTGAAGCCCCCGGCTGAGCCTGGGGCGCTGAGCCGTTGGCTCCAGGATCGGCTCGAGTGGCTGCTCATGCCCTTCGTCCTGACCGGAGCCCTGTTGGCCTGGGAAGGGCTGGTCCGCTGGCAGGAATACCCGCCCTTCATCCTACCCGGGCCCAGGGTGGTGGCCCGCAAAGGGCTCCTGATGCTGGCGGACGGCACCCTGCTCCGCCACGCCCAGGTGACCCTGCTGGAGATCGGTCTGGGGCTGCTCCTGGGGCTGAGCGTGGCCTTCGTCCTGGGCTATGCCCTGGGCAAGAGCCGCCTCCTGGACCGGCTCCTCTCCCCCTACATCGTGGCCAGCCAGACCGTGCCTGTGGTGGCCATCGCCCCCCTGTTGGTCATCTGGTTCGGGAACGGCCTGCTGAGCAAGGTGCTGGTCACCGGGCTCATCGTCTTCTTCCCCACCCTGGTCAGCACCATGGTGGGCATCCGCAGCGTGGACAGCGACCTGCGCCACCTGATGCGCAGCCTGCGGGCCAACGCCTGGCAGGTCTTCATCCGCCTGGAGCTGCCCGCCTCCCTGCCGGTCATCTTCGGCGGGCTGAAACTGAGCGTGATCCTGTCGGTGGTGGGGGCCGTGGTGGGGGAGTTCGTGGGTGCGGACCGGGGCCTGGGCTTCCTGATCCACCTGGCCCAGGGCGTCCTGGACACGCCCATGATGTTCGTGGCCATCTTCAGCCTTATCGGCATCGCCCTGAGCCTCTACCTGGCCGTCTCTCTGATGGAAGCCCGCCTGCTGCGCTGGCGCCACCAGGTCTGAACAACCCAACACACAATCGCTATGCGAAACAACAACCCAATGCACACAGAAAGAACAACGACCGTGACAATGAAGACAAGCAAAGCGCTGATTTTCACCCTGATTTTGACCTTGGTTCTGAGCGCCTGCACCCCTGGCCCGCCCCCCCGGGCCGCAGAGAGCCAGACCCCGGCAGAGGCGCCGAGCCTGACCCCCATCACCCTGGGAGTGGGCTTCATCCCCAACGTCCAGTTCGCCCCCTTCTACGTGGGCATGGAGAAAGGCTTCTTCTCGGCGGAAGGCATCGATCTCAGCCTGGACTACGGCTTCGAGAACGACTACCTGAAGCTGGTGGGCACGGACGAGCTCCAGTTCATGATCGGCAGCGGAGACCAGGTGGTCCTGGGACGAGCGCAGGGGCTGCCCGTCCGCTACGTGATGAACTGGTACACCCGCTACCCTGTGGTGGTCTTCGCCCTGGCCGACTCGGGCATCCGGGAACCCGCGGACCTGAAGGGCAAGACCATCGGCATTCCCGGCCCCTTCGGCGCCACCTACGTGGCTTTCCGGGCCCTGCTGGAGGCCGCCGGGCTCACAGAGGCGGACGTGCAGGTGGAGAGCATCGGCTTCACCCAGGCTGCAGCGGTGAGCGAAGGCCGGGTGGACGCCGCGGTGGACTACGCGGTGAACGGGCCGGTGATCCTGGAGCTCCAGGGGCTGGAGGTGGTGCAGATCCCATTGGAGCCCTACCTGCAGATCCCGGCCAACGGGCTGATCACCAACCAGCGCACCATCCAGGAAGAGCCGAAGCTGGTGGCCCGGATGGTCCGGGCCAGCCTGCGGGCCATCGAGTACACCCTGGCCAACCCGGACGAGGCCTTCCAGATTGCCCTGAAATTCGTCCCCGAGGCTGGGGGCGAGAACCAGGCGGCCAACCGGGCCGTCTTCGACGCCGTGCTGGCCTTCTGGCAGCCTCGGCCGGGCCTTCCCCTGGGGGCCACCACTCCGGAGGAGTGGCGCAACGTGGCGGAGCTCATGCAGCGCATCGGCCTGGTGGACGTGGCCGTGGATCCAGAGGAACTCTACACCAATGACTTCCTCCCCTGAGTCGTCCTCCCCTAAGACTTCCACTCCGGAGCCGGCGGCCCAGGCCATGAGCCACCGCCCATCCCCCGGGCCGCCCCTGCTGGAGGTCCGGGGGGTCACCCAGCGCTTCATCCAGGCCGGACAGGTGGTCCAGGCCTTGGGCGAGGTCCACTTCCAGGTGAAGGAGGGAGAGTTCGTCACCCTGGTGGGGCCCAGCGGCGGGGGCAAGAGCAGCCTGCTCCACATCATCGCTGGGCTGCAGCGGCCCAGCAGCGGCCAGGTCCTCTTCCGGGGCGAGCCCATCCAGGAACCTCATCCGGAGGTGGGCATCGTCTTCCAGCGCACCAACCTCATGCCCTGGCGCACGGCCCTGGAGAACGTTCTCCTGCCCCTGGAGGTGCGGCCAGGCGGGCTCCAGCCGGGGGATCGACGTCGGGCCCAGGAGCTGCTGGCCCTGGTGGGGCTGGAGGGATTCGAGGACGCCTATCCCCAGCAGCTCTCCGGGGGCATGGCCCAGCGGGTGGTCCTGGCGCGGACCCTGATCCAGCAGCCCCGGCTTCTCTTGCTGGACGAGCCCTTCGGCGCCCTGGACGCCCTGACCCGGGAGCGGCTCAACCTGGAGCTCCTGCGCCTCCACGCCCTCCAGGGCCAGTCCATGTTCATGGTGACCCACAGCATCGACGAGGCGGTCTTCCTGGCGGACCGGGTGCTGGTCATGAGCGAACGGCCAGGGCGCCTCCAGGGAGAGGTGCGGGTGGATCTGCCCCGTCCTCGCCGCCTGGACATGACGGGGAGCGAGGCCTTCGGGCGGCTCACCCTCCAGGTTCGCCGCTGCCTGGGCATGCTGGGCTGATCCCGCTGGGCCTCCCCGGGAACCAGCCGTCGATTCCCGCGAAAAAGCCGGGACCCGTTGCGGGGTCCCGGCTTTCGCTGTTCTAGGAGTGCAGGAGGCTGGTGGTGGGTCGATCCGGCCCGATCCAGTCGAACTACCCGGCCTACAGGCCCGGCGGCAGCTTCTCCTGAAGGTCCTTGGGCCGTTCGATGTCCAGAGCCAGGATCTGCTCCTGGAGCCATTTCTGGAAGGCCAGTTCCTCCTCCTGGCGCAGTTGATTCTCATCCTTGGGCCGGTTCTCGTCCCGCTCCTCCACCTGGATGAGATGGTAGCCAAACTGGGTCTTCACTGGTTCGCTGACCTCGCCCACGGGCAGAGAGAAGGCCACATCCTCGAACTCGGGGACGTAGCGACCCCGGCCGGCCCAGCCCAGCTCACCGCCGTTGGGGGCGCTGCCCGGATCGTCGCTGTAGAGCTTGGCCAGCTCCCCGAAGTCCTCCCCGTCCAGGATGCGCTGACGCAG
>CAYQEB010000041.1:6380-9529 GCA_964416395.1 uncultured Caldilineaceae bacterium
ACCCGCACCTGCTCCTCCGTGGGCTCCACCAGGTCCTTGACCACTGCCTCTTTCACCTTCTCCCGGAGCAGCCGGGCCCGGATCACCTCCCGGTATTCGGCCAGGGTCATGCCCGCGGTCTCTTTCAGGTTCCGCTCCAGGTTGGCCAGCCCTTCCTGGTAAGTTGCATCGTCCAACAGGGGGCGAGTGGGCAGAGGTTCCGGCGTGGGGAAGGGCGTGGCGTCCCCTTCGGGCGTGGGGGTGGGGGTGAAGGCCGCGGCGGTGGCCGTGGCCGCGGTGGCGGCCTCTGCCGTGGCGGTGGCCTGGGGCTCGGTGACCGCGCCCTGGACCTGGGCCACTTCCTCCCGCAGGGCCTCCTCCACCTCCTCGTCGGTCACGCTGATGCCCATCTCCCGGGCCTTGATCTGGATGACCTTCTCCTCGATCATCTGGTCCAACACCTGGGTGCCCAGGGTGAAGGGGCTGGAGAGGGTGGAGCGGATCTGGTTGACCTGGGTGGCGAAGAGGTCGGGCTGCCCTAGCTGCTGGCCGAAGAGCTCGTACTGGCGCAGCTGGTTCTCCAGGTTACTCTTCTCCAGGCGGGCTCGCTTCCAGAACTCCCGGGTGACGATGGTTTCGTCCTGAACCTTGGCCAGGGCGCTGTTGGGCTTGAGGATGAACTCGCTGACCAGTCCGAAGATCACGAACAGGAGGGCCAGGGCCACTGCTGCGCCGGAGGCCAGGAGGACCTTCCGATTCCGTTCTCGATCCTTGGCGCGCATCCGAATCTGCTTCTTGGTCTCGGCTTTCGGTTGCGCTTCTTCCTTCTTCTTTCGACGTTTTGCCATTGTTCTGACGGATCTCCGGGTGCCGGTGCGATCTAGCTGCCGCCGCTGCGCTTGCGCGCCATGCGGATGTGTTCGGCGGTGTAGGGGAGCAGGGCCAGATGGCGGGCCCGCTTGATGGCCCGGGTCACCCGCCGCTGCATCTTGGCGCTGATGCGGGTCTTGCGCCGGGAAAGGATGCGTCCCCGGTCGTCGATGAAGAGGCTGAGGGTCTTCACGTTCTTGTAGTCGATGTCCTCCAGGCGCACCTGGCCGACTCGGCTGCGGGGGCGGGGGCGCCGACCGCGCAAGCTGTCCAGGAAGGCGCTGGGGCCCTCCACCACTGGGGCCTCCTCTTCCTGGGCGGGGGTCTCTTGCTCGGGCTCTGGGGATTCCGTTGAGGCCTCCGGGGTGGCTTCCTCGGCAGATTTCTCAGGGCTGGCCTCCGCCGCAGGGGTGGGCTCGGGTTCCGGAGCGGCCTGGGGTGTGGTCTCGGGCGTAGCGGCTTCTTCCGCTGTGGGGTTGGTCTCTTCTGTCATGTCTATCTCCTCGCGGTGTCCGCATTCAGATCTGCACTCATGTCCGCATTCATGTCCATGTTGCCGGCTGTGGGGCTATTTCTTGTCCTTGCGGATCAGCAGGTAGCGCAGGACGTCTTCGCTCAGGCGCAGGACGCGCTCCACCTCGTCCGTGCCCTCCGGGAGCATGGCGATGTTGTGGAGCACGTAGTAGCCTTCCATGAATTTCTTGATGGGGTAGGCCAGCTGGCGCCGGCCCCAGGGCTCGGTGCTGAGGATGGATCCGCCGTGGCGTTCCACCACCTGGCTGATCCGTTCGTCCAGAGCCTTGATGCCTTCGTCGTCCAGCTCCGGCTGGAGGACGTAGACCAGTTCGTACTGATGCAGTCGATGATCGTTCATACCCGCGTTGGCTCTCCTTTCTCTGGCTGGAAGTCCGTGGACCGATTCCACGAACAGAAAGAGCGAGGGGATGACGCCTTCCCTCGCCGCAGGCCGTTGGCCATTCTAACACACCCAGAGAGGGCTCGCAAAATACGGCCCTCTCCAAAAGTGTCTCTTTCCCATCCCGGATTTCCGGGCGAGAAATTTGGTGATCCGACCCAGGTTGAGTATACTATCAGAGTCACAGACAGATCGGGGCGTAGCGCAGTCCGGCAGCGCGCATCGTTCGGGTCGATGAGGTCGGAGGTTCAAATCCTCTCGCCCCGACTGCACCAAGGCCCTCCATCGTGCGATGGAGGGCCTTGATTTTTACCCGCCCGAACAGGTCTCCCTGAGGGGCAAGGCGAAAAAGCACAAAAAACCAGGGACAGGTCTACGGCCTGTCCCTGGGTGGTGCTCAGTGCAGCGTTCTGTTCGTCAGGTTCGGGTTGCGGAGCAACGGGTGCAGATCAACCGCCGGATCCCCTGCCAGCAACGGAGCGAACCATTGTCGGCCTGGAAACGGGTGCAGCCCACGCCGTCCGGCTACTTGTAACGGTAGACGATCCGCCCTCGGGTGAGGTCATAGGGGCTCAACTCCACCTTGACCCGGTCACCCAAGTAGACGCGGATGTAGTACTTCCGCATCTTGCCCGAGAGGTAGGCCAACACCTCGTGGCCGTTCTCCAGCTGGACGCGAAAGGTGGCGTTGGGCAACGCTTCGATCACTTTCCCGTCAAGGACAATGGTTTCTTCAGCCATGGATCTCCGTTCGTTTCAGTGCTTTCCCGTGGGCCTCGCCTAGGCGCTGCGGCGGCTGCGGCTGCGACGGGACTTGCGGATGGCCTTCTGGCGCTTGATTCGGCGAATCTCGCTCTTGGATGTGAACCAGCGCTTCTGACGCACGGTGGGCAGGATACGGGCCTCCGCCACTGCCTTCCGGAAACGCCTGAGCAGGCTCTCCTGAGATTCTCCAGGACGTAGTTCGACGCTAATGGGACTCACCCCCTTCCAACGCGTGTGCTCGCTCCCCGCCTGGTGGGCCACCGCGGACGGTGACCGGCAGGGCAAATCAGGACGAAAAAGAACCTGCCTCGTCCTGCAGGGGTGCTCCGAGCAGAATTCTCGGCTTCACCCTACACGGACAGCCGGCAGGTTACAAATTATACTGCACTTCCAGAGGGATAAGCAAACCAGAGCCTGTCGCTCTCGCAAAATCTTCTGGCCGACCTCAGGCCTCGTCCGGATGGAGACCGTCTCCCTCTCCAGGCTCCTCGGGCCGACTCTCCTCCGAGGGGACGGCAGAGATCGAAGCCTCCGCGCCCGCTGCTTCTTCCGAGGGCAACTCCTCCGGGGGCAGCTCTTCCGAGGCCACCAGGCCGTTGTCGCCAGCCTCCGGGGCCTC
>CAYQEB010000041.1:9629-31932 GCA_964416395.1 uncultured Caldilineaceae bacterium
TCGCCAGCCTCCGGGGCCTCTGCTGACGGGGCTTCCCCGGTCGCTTCTTCCGCCGGGGCCTCCTGGACAGGAGCAGTCTCCGCCTCTCCGCTGGGTGCGGCGGCTGTCTCCTCCGTCTCCCCAGCCTCCTGGGCCGGGGCTTCGCTCTCCCCCGCAGCAGGGGCCTGTTCCGGACCCTCCTCAGACGCCTCCTCTTCCCCGGCCTCGTGGATGCCCTCGGCCGCCAGCAGGGCCCGAGCCACCTCCGGATCCGCCTGGCGAATGCTCAGCCCGATGCGATGGCGCCGGGGATCCACCCGCAGGATCTTCACCGCCACCCGGTCCCCAGGCTTGACCGTCTTCAGGGGCTCGGCCACGGTGATGTCCGCCAGCTCGCTCACGTGGATCAGCCCCTCCACCCCTGGCTCCAGCCGGGCGAAGGCGCCGAAGTCCACCACCCGGGTGATGGTGGCCAGCACCGTGTCCCCTCGCTTGTAGCGCTCCTCGATGCTCTCCCAGGGATTGGGCAGCAGCCGCTTGCGGCTCAGGGCGATGCGGTTGCGCTCTGGATCCAGGCGCAGGATCTCCACCTCGATCTCGTCCCCCACCTTGAGCACGTCCCGGGGATGGCTCACCGGGGTCCAGCCGATCTCGCTCACGTGGAGCAGGCCGTCCGCGCCGCCGATGTCCACAAAGGCGCCGAAGGGCCGCAGGCTGCGCACCACGCCCTTCACCACATCCCCCACCTTCAGGGTCTTGAAGAGCTTGGCCTTCTGCTGCTCTCGGTACTCCCGTTCGGCCAGGCGCTGGGAGAGGACCAGCCGGCGGCGACGGCGATCCACCTCGATCACCTTGACCGGCACCTCCTGCCCCACTCGCTTGGCGAACTCCTCGAAACGCTCCTCCTCGCTCAGGGAACGGCGCAGGTCCTTGATGTGGGAGGCGGGGATGAAGCCCCGCAGGTGCCCGAACTCCACCAGCAGGCCGCCCTTGTTGTAGCCCACCACTTTGCGCACGGTGATCTCGCCGGTCTCCAGCATCCGCTCCGCCGTCAACCAGTCCTGCTGCTGCAGGGCCTCGGCGATGCTCAGGAGCAGCACGCCTTCCTCGTTGTCCGAGCGGGTGACCATCACCGGGATCTTCTGCCCCTCGTGCAGGTCCTTCACGAAGTCCGGTGGAAGCTTCTGGAGATCCGACTGGGGCACCACACCGTCTCGCTTGGCGCCAATGTTGACCAGGATCTCGGTGGGCCGATCTCCGTCCCAGTGGATGTCGACAATGACCCCTTCCCGCAGGTCGCCCTTCTCCGGGAGCTCGAAGCCCTCTCCCTCCTCCAGGAACTGGGCGAAGAGGGCTTCGTCCGATTCCTGTTGGGCCTGTTCCGCAGCCTGCTCCGCGGTCTGGGCCGCCTCTTCCGACGATTCAGCCTGGGATTCGGCTTCGGGTTCGGTCTCTGTTTCCGCCTGTGGCTCGCTCGAATGCTCCTCCTCGGATGGCTCCTCGTCCCCAGAGGGGCGGCCCGGGTGACCCGGATTGCCGTCGAACTGTTCCTCGTCTGCACCAAATCGCTCTGAATCTGTCATCGTACGATCTTCCAAGGGTGATGTGGGCTGGGTGTGGAGTGGTTTAGCCGGGTAAAACGACCATCGGTGAAGGGGATTCTGCCAGTGGATAGAGTGAGTAAATCTCTTAAAAAATTATAACAGGCTAGCGATACCACGTCAAGGCAGGCCAATTTGAAATTTATGTCAACTCACGGTGGCGAGGACCCGGCTTCGGGTGGCGCCTCTTCCTCCGGAGGCCGGGTGAGCGCCGCTTCCACCTGCCGCCATTGCCGCTTCAGCGCCGGGATCGCCTCGGGCCCGGGCGAGCGGGCCCCGTAGCGGACCTCTACGAAGGCCTCCGTCAGCGCGGAGACGGGCCGCCCCTCCTCAGGACGAATGGCCTCCTCCAGCCGGGGGGCGTACCGGTAGGGCGTCTCCCCTCGCCGCCGGGGGATGCCCCGCTCCTGGGCCAGGCGCAACATGGAGAGGTAGTAGAACTTCACCCACTGGGCCGGGGTCACCGGCCGCGGACGACGTCCCCGGGTTCGACTTTTCCCCGCCAGGATCCGCTCCTCCGCCTCGGTCACCAAGGAGGCCCGCCACAGGCTGTAGCTCTCCTGCACCTGCCGCCAGCGCAGCCAGAGGGCCTGCCAGAGCCGTTTCAGCCAGCCCCACTCCACGCCCCGGCCGCTCAGGTAGACGAAGGCGGCGTAGCCCAGGATGCCCAGGAGCGTGGCCCAGAAGAAGAGGCCACCCACCCAGGGCGGCAAGGCCAAGTCCGGGAGCTGGGCGGGCGGGCGCGGGCGCTGGGCCGGGGGCGGCGGGCGGCGGGTGGACGGAGCGCCCCCCAGGGAGAGGAGCAGGGTGAGCAGCCCCACCAGAAGGGTGAAGAGCAGGTAGAGGATCATGTAGAGGAACTCGATGACGGCCATGAGCAGCTGGGCCAGGCGAAAGGTGCCGCCCAGGGGCAGAAAGGCGGCCGCCACCCCCACCAGCAGCAGGAGCAGCAGGGCGTAGAAGGGCCAGGCCTGGGCCACGCTCTGCGCGGTGGGGGTGTGCTCGATCTGCCAGCGGGCCCGCAGAACCGCCAGCCGCCCCAGCGCGGTGAGGACCAACCCGTCCAGGAAGTAGATCACCGCGGCGCCGATCACCACCGGGTCGATCCGCTCCTGGAGCAGGGTGGGGAAGCGCCCCTCCGGGAAGCCCACCTGGCTCCCCGCGGTGAGGAGGATGAGCAGGACGCCTCCCGTGAGCCAGCGCCCGATGAACTGGCGCAGGAGAGCCGCCCGGTCGCTGCGAGGACGGTAGTCGTAGACCCAGCCCGTGCGCCAGGAGAGGGCCTCCGGTTCGATGAGCTCGTCCGGCTGCAGGGCCATGTCCAGGAAGTCCGCGATGATGGAGGCGGCCATGACCCAGGAGAGGGTGAGCACGAAGGCGCTGAGCAGGAAGTAGCCGTCGAAGAGGGTGTCCAGGGGATAGTTCAGGAGCTGGCCCAGGGTGGGCCAGGCGCCGGTGGTGGCCCAGGTGATCAGCCGGGCCGCGCCCAGCAACAGCCCCAGCTCCGCCAGGCGGTAGCCCAGGTTGCGCCGCAGCCGCTGGCGGGGATGGATGAGCCAGGTGGTGGTGTAGCCGCTGACCAGCGCCCCGCCCACCCCCATCCAGAGGATGCTCGTGGTGTAGGCCCGGGGCCATTCCGGCGCCACTCGGCCCAGAAAAGCCACCAGGGCCACGTCCACGCAGGCCACCAGCAGGGTGACGAGCAGAGGACGCAGCAGGGAACCCAGCCAGGGCTCGTCGTAGCGGACGGGCACGCTGGCCAGGGGGCCTGGGGTCGTCTGTTCCGTCGGTGACGGGCTCATGGCGGCCCTCCCTTGCCGTTGACCGGGGCCAGAGTGGCCAGATCCACCTCCCAGAGGGTGCGATGCACCCGGATCCCCAGGGCCTCCCCCTCCTTCTGCACCTGACGAAAGTCCGCCTGCTGGGCGCAGACCAGCACGGTCACGTTCAGGCCGCGCCGGTAGACCCCGTGGAGCACCCGCAGCCCGGCGCCGGTGAGCTTCGGCGTCACCACCAGGAGGCTGGCGCCCCACTCCAGCCGGGCCACCCGCTGCACCAACCACCGATCCAGCGGCAGCTCCGTCTCTTGCACCTGGATCCGGGCCAGCAGCTCCAGGATGCTCATGAGCTGTCCTCGGCCTGGCCGGGGCGGGATGGTGCTGGCCTCGGCCTCGGAGAGGGGGTCCAGCCCGTTGGTGACCAGGCCCACGGGCTGGCGTTGCTCGCTCAGATAGGCCGCCAGGGAGGCCGCCACCACGATGGCCCACTCGCTGTCCCCGTAGAGCGTCCGCCCCGGGAAGGCCCGCCGGTCCAGGTCCAGGATGATGGCCGTGTTCAGGGCGATGGCTGGCTGGTACTTCTTCACCAACAGGCTGTCCTCGTGGGCGCTGGCCCGCCAGTGGATGTGCCGCAGGCTGTCCCCGTAGGTGTAGGGGCGCACCCCGGCCATCCGGGCCGGGTCCTCGAAGATGCGCTGCCGGGTGGCCACCGCGCCGAAGGGCAGGCGGCTGGGCAGGCCCAGGTCGGACAGGGGCAGCACTTTGGGGTAGACGGTGATGTGCTGGGGGGCCAGCTCCTGCCAGGCCGTGTCCACGAAGCCGAAGAGATCCCCGCTGTGGAAGAGCACCGGCCCCACCGGGTAGTAGCCTCGACGCCGACAGTGGAGCTGATAGCGGCGCCGGGTCTGGGAGCGGCTGCCCAGGCTGATCACCTGGCGGTAAGGCTCCCCGCTCTGGAGCTCCATGGGCACCGTCTCTCGGATGAGCAGCCAGGGGATGGGCAGGCGGCTGCGGTTGCGGATCCAGAGCTCCACCGTCACCGTCTCCCCGCTGAAGGCTCGGCTGGGCATGCGGCGCTGGACCGTGAGCTGGTCCAGGGCCCGGCGGATCCACCAGTGGCTCACCAGCCAGATGCCCCCCAACACGTAGATCAGATAGTAGATCCAGTCCAGGCGCAGGAGCACCGCCACCAGGAAGAGGAAGAGGAGCATGAAGAAGATATCCAACATGGACGAGGAGATGCGGGGCACGGCGAACTCCTTGGCCCCAGGCGGGGTGAGGCTGGGGCTCCGGTTCAGGGCTCGGACTCCACGTCACCCAGGCTCAGGGGGACGTCCTCCAGCAGCTTCTGAACGATCTGGGCCGCGGTGCGGCCGCGCAGGGCGCTCTCGGGCTGGACGATGCAGCGGTGGGGCAGGGCCAGGGGCGCCAGGGCCTGGATGTCGTCGGGCAGCACGTACTCTCGGCCCCGGAGGGCGGCCCGAGCCTGGGCTCCCCGGTAGAGGGCCAGGGAGCCCCGGGGGCTGGCCCCCAGGGCCAGGTCTGGGTGCTGCCGGGTGGCCTGGACCAGGTCCACGATGTACTGGCGCAGGGTGTCGTCCACCCGCACCTGCCAGACCTGCTCGGCCAGCCGGGGGATCTCCCGGCCATCCACCACGCTCTCCAGGGTCTCGATAGGGTGCCGCTGGCCCAGGTTCAGGAGCATGGCGCTCTCCTCCTCTGGGCTCAGGTAGCCCAGGTTCAGCTTGAAGAGGAAGCGGTCCAGCTGGGCCTCGGGCAGGGGAAAGGTTCCCTCGTACTCCACCGGGTTCTGGGTGGCGATGACGAAGAAGGGGCGGAGCAGGGTGCGGGAGACCCCGTCCACGGTGATCTGTCGTTCCCCCATGCACTCCAGGAGAGCAGCCTGGGCCCGGGGTGTGGCCCGGTTGATCTCGTCGGCCAGGAGCACGTGGGTGAAGGCCGGCCCGGGCATGAACTGAAACTCCCGGGTCTGCTGGTTGAAGACGCTCACCCCGGTGATGTCGCTGGGCAGCAGGTCCGGCGTGCACTGGAGGCGCCGGAAGTCCACCCCCAGGCTCACGGCCAGGGAGCGGGCCAGCATGGTCTTGCCCACGCCGGGCACGTCCTCCAGCAGCACATGGCCCTCGCAGAGGAGGGCGATGAGGAGCGTTTCCACCACGTCCGTCTTGCCCACGATCACCCGCTCGATGTTCTGGGTGATGCGTTGGGCGAACTCCTGGATGGCTTGCATAGGCCTCTCGTTCCCGGTAGCAGGGCTGACACTGGCGGGGCTGGCGCAGGGCAGGTGCGCGCCGGTGATCCGACCGCGTTGCTGGACTGATTGTAACCCAAATCCCCCCGGCTGGCTAGCGCCTGGCTCAGATCGGGTGCAACCGGGAGGGGAAGATGCCCCTGGCATCAAAATGTGCTATCATAGCCGCCATGAGCATCCCACCACCGCCATCCCGCGCCCACCATTCTCTGGAAGAAGTCCACGAGACGGTCATCGTGCCCAGCACCGGCTCCCGGTGGCGGCGCTGGCTGGCCATCACCGGGCCGGCCCTGATGGTCTCGGTGGGCTACATGGATCCGGGCAACTGGGCCACGGACCTGGCCGCGGGCAGCCGCTACAACTACAAGCTGATCTGGGTGCTGCTCATGTCCAACCTGATGGCCGTGCTGCTCCAGAGCCTGGCCGCGCGCCTGGGCATCGTCAGCCGCACGGACCTGGCCCAGGCCAACCGGGAGGAGTACCCCAGCTTCATCAACATCCCCCTCTACATCCTGGCCGAGATCGCCATCACCGCCACGGACCTGGCCGAGGTCATCGGTTCGGCCATCGCCCTGAACCTGCTCTTCGGCCTGCCCCTGCTCTACGGGGTCCTGCTCACCGCGCTGGACGTGCTCCTGCTCCTCATCCTCTCCCACTACGGCATCCGCAAGCTGGAAGCGGTGATCTTCGCCCTGGTGGGCACCATCGCGGCGGCCTTCCTCATCGAGATCTTCCTGGCCCAGCCGGACTGGGGCGGCGTGGTCCGGGGTTTCGTGCCCTCCCTGCCCGACTCCACCGCCCTCTACATCGCCATCGGCATCCTGGGGGCCACGGTCATGCCCCACAACCTCTACCTCCACTCCTCCCTGGTCCAGACCCGGAAGATCGGCCGCTCGCCCCGGGAGATCTGGCAGGCCATCCGTCTGAACACCTTCGACTCGGCCATCGCCCTGAACGCGGCCTTCTTCGTGAACAGCGCCATCCTGATCATGGCCGCGGCGGTCTTCTACCGGGCCGGGCTCAACCAGGTGGCCGAGATCCAGGACGCCCACCGGCTGCTGGAGCCTCTGCTGGGCACCGCGGTAGCGCCCATCGCCTTCGCGGTGGCCCTGTTGGCCTCGGGCCAGAGCTCCACCATCACCGGGACCTTGGCCGGCCAGATCGTCATGGAGGGCTACCTGCACTGGCGCATCCGCCCCTGGCTGCGCCGTCTCCTCACCCGACTCCTGGCCATCGCCCCCGCGGTCTTCGCCATCCTCCACTTCGGGGACCAGTCCACCGGGGATCTCCTGGTGCTCAGCCAGGTGATCCTCTCCCTGCAGCTGCCCTTCGCCACCATCCCGCTGATCCACTTCGTGGCCGACCGGCGGCGCATGGGCCAGTTCGTCATCTCCCGCCGCACCCAGCTCCTGGCCTGGATCGTGGCCGGGCTGATCGTGGGGCTCAACATCAAGCTGGTCCTGGACGAGATCAGCGGCTGGCTGGCCGCGGCCGGCGCCCAGAGCTGGATCCTCTACGTGACAGTCGTCCCCCTGAGCTTGATCCTGCTCCTCCTGCTGATCTACGTCACCATCCGCCCCTGGTTCGACAGCCGCCTGGGCCGGGCTGGCGCGCCCCGAGGCGCGGATCTCCACCCCCTGCCTGCCCGACCGGAGCTGGCCCTGGCCCCGCCCCCGCCCTACCAGCGCATTGGCGTGGCCCTGGACTTCACCGGGGAGGAGGAACGGCTGCTCAACGAGGCCCTGCGCTTCGCCCGGCTCAACCACCCCCGCTATTTCCTCCTCCACGTCACCGAGAGCCCCGCGGCCCAGGGGCTGGGCCCGGAAGCCGCGGACCGGGAGATGGAGCGGGACCGGCAGCGGCTGGCCACCCTGGCGGAGACATTGAAGCAGCAGGGGTTGCCGGTCCGATGTTACCTGACCACCGGGGATCCGGCCAGCAGCCTGGCCCGGCTGGCCAACGAGCTGAAGCTGGATCTGCTCATCGTGGGCTCCCATGGCCACCGGGGCGTGGCCGACTTCCTCCACGGAACCACCATCGACCGACTCCGTCACCTGACCAAGGCCCGGGTCCTCATCGTGCCTCTGAGCCAGCCCCGGGTGGAGGACGCGAAGAAGAACGAGACTGCGAGGCAGAAGGACGAAGCGGACGCCAGCACCGGGGAGGAGAAGACGCGGAAGCCAGGCCAGCCAGCCAGGCCGGACGAAGGAAACGCGCTAGATACACCGGACGCACCCGATGAGCCCAGCTCGGGCTGAGCCGGTCGCGTCGTCCTGCATCTCCTCCTGTTCACCCCACGCGAAAGAGGGCCAACCCCTGGAGGCTGGCCCTCTTTTCTTTGCCGATTGCGCACCTTGCCGATTGCGCACCTTGCCGATTGCACGCCTGGCCCAGGGCCTGGGCTCAGCAGATGCGAGGGAGCTGTTCGCCGATCTGCATGGAGACCACCCGGGTGCCGCCGATGCCCGTCCTGGCCACCAGCATGCCCGGGTGCCGGTCCGTGACCTGGCCGATGATGGCCGCCTGCTTGCCCAGGGGATGGGCCCGCATGGCCTGGAGGGCCTCCTGGGCCCGGGCTTCCGGCAGGATGGCCAGGAGCTTGCCCTCGTTGGCCACGTAGATGGGGTCCATGCCCAGCATCTCGCAGGCGGAGCGCACCGCAGGGTTGACCGGGATGCGCTGCTCGTCCAGGACGATGCCCACCCCCGCGGACTGGGCGATCTCGTTCAGGGCCGAGGCCACGCCCCCCCGGGTGGGGTCCCGCAGGGTGTGCACCTCCGGGCAGACCTCCAGGATGGCAGCCACCAGGCCGTTCAGGGCCGCGGTGTCGCTGCGGATGTCCGTCTCGAAGGCCAGGCCCTCCCGCACGCTCATGATGGCCATGCCGTGATCCCCGATGGCGCCGCTGACCAGGACCACGTCCCCGGGGGTGGCTCGGTGGGGGCCGATCTCCACGCCCTGGGGGATGATCCCCACGCCGCTGGTGTTGATGTAGATGCCGTCTCCGTGGCCCTTCTCCACCACCTTGGTGTCCCCGGCCACCAGGGCCACCCCCGCTTCCCGGGCCGCGGCGGCCATGCTCTCCACGATCCGCCCCAGCACGTCCAGGGGCAGGCCCTCCTCCAGGATGAAGCCCGCGGTCAGGTAGAGGGGGCGGGCGCCGCTCATGCTCAGGTCGTTGACCGTGCCGTTCACGGCCAGCTCGCCGATGTCCCCCCCGGGGAAGAAGAGGGGCTTGACCACGAAGGAGTCGGTGGAGAAGGCCAGGCGAGCCCCAGCCAGGCCCGCATCCGCCAGGTCAATGACCGCGGCGTCTCCCAGGCTGGCCAGGGCGTCGTTCTGGAAGGCGGGCAGAAAGAGGTGCTTCACCAGGTCCCCAGAGAGCTTGCCGCCCCCGCCATGCCCCAGGATGATGTTGGGATGGTCCCGCAGGGGAAGGGGACAGGACCAGGAGCCGAAGTCGATGGTCGCCATGGGTGGTTCAGACCTCCAGGGTCATGAAACGGCCGTACTGGTAGTAAGCGGCGCAGGCCCCCTCGCTGGAGACCATGGTGGCGCCCAGGGGGTTCTGGGGGGTGCACTTCTTGCCGAAGGCCGGGCACTCGTGGGGCTTGATCAGCCCCTGGAGCACCTCCCCGCTGCGGCAGACCGGCGATTCCTGGGTGTGGATGTCCGTGACGGAGAAGCGCAGCTCCGCGTCGAACTCCCGGTATTTGGGGCTGAGCCGCCACCCGCTCTGGGGAATGGTGCCGATGCCCCGCCACTTGCGGTCCACCACCTCGAAGACGTCCTCCACCATCTTCTGAGCCGCAGGGTTGCCCTCGTAGCGGACGGCCCGCTCGTAGGCGTTCTCCACTTCGGCTCGGCCCGCCTCCAGCTGACGCACCGCCCGACGGATGCCCTCCAGGATGTCCAGGGGCTCGAAGCCGGTGATGACGATGGGCACCTTGTACTTCTCGGCCAGGGGCGCGTACTGCCAGTAGCCCATGACGCTGCAGACGTGCCCCGCGGCCAGGAAGCCCTGCACCCGGTTGGTGGGGGAGCTGAGGATGGCCTCCATGGCCGGGGGCACCAGCACGTGGGAGACCAGCATGGAGAAGTTGCGGATGCCCTGGGCTTTGGCCTGGTAGACGGCCATGGCGTTGGCCGGTGCGGTGGTCTCGAAGCCGATGCCGAAGAAGACCACCTCCTTGTCCGGGTTCTCCCGGGCGATCTTCAGCGCGTCCAGAGGGGAGTAGACGATGCGCACGTCGCCTCCCTGGCTCTTGACCCGGAAGAGGTCCATCTCGCTGCCCGGCACCCGGAGCATGTCCCCGAAGGAGCAGAAGATGATCCCGGGCATGGAGGCGATGGCCAGGGCCTTGTCGATCACCTCCAGGGGGGTGACGCAGACCGGACAGCCCGGCCCGTGGATCATCTCGATCTCCTCGGGCAGAAGCTGGTCGATGCCGTTGCGGATGATGGAGTGGGTCTGCCCGCCACAGACCTCCATGAGCACCCATTTTCGGGTCACCATGGCCTGGATCTCGTCCAGGAGCTTCCGGGCCAGGGCCGGATCGCGGAATTCGTCCAGATATTTCATGTTGTGACCTCCTCGTCAGCCGTCAGCTCCTCCTCCAGCACGTTCAGCTCCCGGAAGAGGGCCAGGGTCTCCTGCGCAGATTTCTCGTCCAGCTTGGTGATGGCGAAGCCCACGTGGACGATGGTGTACTCCCCCTGCTGGATGTCCGGCACGTAGGCCAGGCAGACCTCCTTGACGATGCCGTCGAAGTCCACCTTGCCCATGGGGATGCCGTTGTCCTCGTAGAGGGCCACTACTTTGCCTGGAATGCCAAGGCACATGGTTCTGCCTCCTGTCCTTGAAAAATTGCCCGTGAAAAAACCTGTCCGTGAAAAATTGCCCTCGAAAAATTGCGCGCCGCCGCTCAATCGTCCATTCGATGCGCCGCCACCACCGCCTGCCCCAGGGCCAGCCCCCCATCGTTGGGCGGGACCTGCCGGTGGGTCAGCACCTGGAAGCCGTCGTCCCGGAGCAGGGCCACGCTCCGCTCCAGCAGGGTGACGTTCTGGAAGACCCCGCCGCTCAGGGCCACCTGGCCCAGTCCCGTCTCCTCGCGGATGGCCCGGGCCAGCTCCAGGATGAGCCGAGCCACGCCGTTGTGGAAGCGGGCCGCGATGACCTCCACTGGGACGCCGGCCCGCAGGTCCGCGACGATGGCCTGGATCACTGGCCCGGCGTGGAAAATGTCCCCGGCCCGGGCGAAGGCGTAGCAGCCCGTCTCCTCCGGCGCGGCCAGGGCCTCCAACTCCATGGCGGCCTGGGCCTCGTAGGTCACCTGCTGGCGCACGCCCGCCAGGGCCGCCACCGCGTCGAAGAGGCGCCCCATGCTGCTGGTGGGCACGGTCTGGATGCCCCGGGCCAGCTGCTGAACCAGGATGCGCCGCTCCGGGGGTGGGCAGGCCGCCACCGGGGGCAGATCCGTCTGCCAGTCCACGCCCGCGGCCCGGAGATGGGCCAGGGCCATGCGGTAGGGCCGCTTCACCCCCGCGTCCCCGCCGGGCAGGGGCGTGTAGGCCAGGTGAGCCGCCCGCCGGTAGCCCCGGTAGTCGGCCACCAGCACCTCTCCGCCCCAGATGGCCCCGTCCGGCCCGTAGCCGGTGCCGTCGAAGCTGAAGCCGATGACCGGCTCCTGGCCCTCCAGCCCGTGCTCCGCCATGCAGGCCGCGATGTGGGCGTGATGGTGCTGCACCTGGACCAGGGGCCGCTCCCCCGCGTGCTCCTGGGCCCAGCGGGTGGAGAGATAGCCGGGGTGCAGGTCACAGGCCAGGGCCACCGGCTCGGCCCGGAAGATGTGCTGGAAGTGGGCCACGGCCTGGCCGAAGGCTACCAGGGTCTCCAGGTTCTCCATGTCGCCGATGTGCTGGCTCATGAAGGCGAAAGGCCCCTTGGTCAGGCAGAAGGTGCTCTTCAGCTCGCCCCCCACAGCCAGGATCGAGGGCAGCGCCCAGGGCAGCTTCACCGGGAAGGGCGCGTAGCCCCGAGAGCGCCGCACGGGCAGCTCCACGCCCTGGAAGATGCGCACCACCGAGTCGTCGCAGCGGGCGTGGATGGGCCGGTCGTGCATGAGGAAGGCGTCGGCCAGGCCGGCCAACCGCTCCCTGGCCTCCTGGTTCCCCGTCACGATGGGCTCGTCCGAGTGGTTCCCCGAGGTCATCACCAGGATCGGCGGCGCCTGGCCCTCCTCCCCGGTCAGCAGCAGGTAGTGGAGGGGGGTGTAGGGCAGCATGACCCCCAGGAAGCGGTTGCCCGGGGCCACCAGGGGGCTCAGGGGGCTGGGCTCCCGCTTGGCCAGGAGCAGAATGGGCCGCTCCCGTCCGGTGAGCAGGGCCTCCTCCTGGGGGGAGAGGTGGGCCACGCGGCGCACCTGGGCCAGGTCCCGGGCCATGACCGCGAAGGGCTTGTCCACCCGCCCCTTGCGCTCCCGCAGCCGGGCCAGAACGGCGTCCTGGGTGGCGTCACAGGCCAGGTGGAAGCCCCCCAGCCCCTTCACCGCCAGGATCCGCCCCTGGGCCAGGAGGGCCTGGGCCGTCTGGATGGGCTCGCCCGGGATCCGGCGGCCGTCTGCGCCCTCCAGCCAGACCTGGGGGCCGCACTCCGGGCAGGCGTTGGGCTGGGCGTGGAAGCGCCGGTCCCCGGGATCGTCGTACTCCGCCTGGCAGGCCGGGCACATGACGAAATCCGCCATGGTGGTCAGCGGCCGGTCGTAGGGGATGTCCCGGATGATGGTGAAGCGGGGGCCGCAGTTGGTGCAGTTGATGAACGGGTAGCGGTAGCGCCGGTCCTGGGGGTCGAAGAGCTCCCCCAGGCAGTCGTCGCAGATGCAGACGTCCGGCGAGACCAGGGTGCTGGCCGCGGGCTGGGCCTGGCTGTGGACGATGGTGAAGGTCGCATCGTGCCGGGCGGGGATGGCCTCCACCGCCACCCCTTCGATGTGGGCCAGGGGCGGGGCCTGCTCCTCCAGGGCCCGGCGGAAGGCGTCCAGGGCCTGGGGCGGCCCCTCCACCTCGATGAAGACGCCCTGGCTGTCGTTCCCCACGAAGCCGGTCAGGCCGTGTTCCTGGGCTAGGCCGTAGACGAAGGGGCGGAAACCCACGCCCTGGACCACGCCGGTGACCGTGAGCCGGCGACGCTCCTGGGGATGCAGTTGCAGGGCCTGAGGTTGGGTGCTCATGTCGCGATGCTTCGGAACGGAACCGGGCAGCCCGAGACGGGTCATGGGGACACCTGGATCTGCCAGATCATCACCCGGTTGTTGCCGGAATCCGCCACGGCCAGCCGCTCCCGGTGCAGGTGCAGGCCGTAGGGCCAGCAGAGGGTCTCCCGGGTGACCGTCTGCCAGCGGTTCTCGCCGTTGGCCTGGAAATCTGGCTGGCCGATGACGCCGTCCGCGGGATGGAAGGCGCCGGACATCGGGGGATCACACCAGAATAGTACCCGATTGTTGGCTGTGTCGGCAACTGCCAGGAGGCCACGGTCCAGGGAGATGGCGTAGGGGAAGCGCAGGCGCTGGGCCCCCTGGGGACCGTAGGGCCACTCCCCCGCGCTGGTGAAGTCGGCCTGGCCCAGGACCAGATCCCCGGGGCGGTCCTGGATGGGGGGTGGGGTCCAGCCCAGCACTCGATGGTTGCCAGCGTCGGCCACGTAGAGGACCTCCTCGGTCCCGGCCACGTCGTGGGGCCAGCGGAAGGAGTCCCCAGACGGGGCCCCGCCCCGGTTCTCCTCCCCCTCGTGGAAGGAGTCCTGCCCCAGGAGCAGGTCCGGGGGTTGATCCGGCTCGGGCAGGCCTCGCCAGCCCAGCACCCGGCGGTTGCCTGTGTCCGTCACGTAGAACCAGCCGTGGATGAAGCCCAGGCCGTAGGGCCAGTAGAGGCCCAGCTCGCTGATGGGCCCGCCCCGATTCTCCGTCACCTGGCGGAGATCCGCCTGGCCCAGCACCTGGTCCGGGGGCGTGTCCGAGGCCTGGGGCACCTGTTCCCAGACCAGGATCCGGTGGTTCCAGGCATCGGCCACGTAGAGCCGTCCATCGAAGACCCCCACGCCGGTGGGCAGGTAGAGCCCTCGCTCCGGCCCCCGGCCGCCAGCCTGGGGGCCCTCGCTGTGGAAGTCCGGCTGGCCCAGGACCACGTCCGCGGGGGCGTGGTCCTCCGTGGGGGGGCCGTGCCAGATGAGCACCCGGTGGTTGCCCGAGTCCGCCACCACCAGCAGATCGTCGTCCAGGTAGACGCCCCGGGGCGCGTACATCTGGGAAGGGGTGGGCGCGGCGTCGGGCAGAGCCAGCCCACCGGGGGCGGGCGCGCCCAGCCAGCAGAGGGGCCGGGCCTGGACCGTGGGGCGGGGCACGGGGTGGGAGGGAGTGAGGGTCATGGTGCGATCCTGTTCCAGGGGCCGATCACCCGGGGCGGACCCAGATGCGCCCCTCCTGGATGCGCAGGGGGAAGGGTTCCAGCTGGGCCTGGGGCGCGGTGAGGCATTCGCCGGTGGTCACGTCGAAGCGGAAGCCATGCCAGGGGCAGGTGAGCACGCAGGACTCGACATCCAGCATGCCGCCATCCAGGGGCAGGCCCTGATGCGCGCACTGGTTGCGGTAGGCGTAGAACTGGTTGTCCAGGTTGACGATGACGATGCTCACTTCCTCCCCTCCCGCCTCCCCGTCCATGCGGTAGGGGACGCCCGGCTCCACCGCCTCCACCGGGGGGCCCTGGAGCCAGCCCGCGTCCATCCCCGCCCCGTTGACGGCGATCTCCTCCGGCAGGATCAGGCCCGAGACCGGATCGTCCGGCACCACCTCCACCCGCTGGATCTGGGGCACGTGGGTGGTCAGGGCCTCCTGGACGCTCTCCCGCAGGGTCACCGCGGAGAGGGAGCAGCCGTTGCAGGCCCCGTGGAGCCGCACGAAGGCCGTGTCCCCTTCCACCCGCACCAGCTCCACGTCCCCGCCGTGGGAGCGCATGTAGGGGCGGACCATCTCCAGGACCCGGGCGGCCTGGGTGGCCACATCCGCGCGGACGATGCCGTGCATGGCGAAGAGGGCGTAGACGCTGGGCTCGTCCACCAGCTCGAAGAGGAGCTCCTTGCCCCGGGGATCCGCCTTCAGCCGCTGGACGATCTTGGTCAGCCCCAGCTTGTGGAAGGCCTCGATGGCCCGCTTCAGGTCCAGGGCTGCGGCCTGGGCGGGGCCATCCAGCTTCATCACCTGGGCCAGGGCCTGGTCCACCTGCTGGGCCAGGCTCTCCAGGTCCATCTCTGCGGTCAGGGATGCGTCCATGCTCATGCTGGGCCTCCTGTCATCCTGAGCCTCCTCTTATGCTGGGCCTTCGGTGAAGAGCGCTTCCTGCTCCAACATCTCAGTCACCTTGCTCTGCAGCAGCTCCCCGAAGACCTGTTTGGCCAGGGCCACCAGCAGCTCCTCCACCCTGCCCGCCTCCGGGAGCGGGACCGTCAGCCGGCGCTTGGCCAGGGCCTGGAGCACGAAGCAGGCGCCGGCCGGGTTGTCCAGGAGGAAGTCCTGGAAGAGGGCGTCCACGAAGTCGTCCAGCCAGACGCCCGGGCCGTTGGGCGCCGCCCGCAGGCGTTCCAGGGCCTGGGCCGGCCCCTGGTTGCGCTGGATCAGCCGGTCCATGAAGCGCTCCGCGGCGGTGAGGAGGAAGAAATCAAACTGCTGGCGTTGGTGCAGTTCCATGGGACGGGTCGGTCTCCGGGTAGCTCTGGGGCGGTCTCAGTCGGCGGGCTCGGTGGGCTGGATCGGGACGGGCTGGCCGCTGCGGGCCTGGATCTCGGCCAAGGCCTCCTGGACCGCGGCCGCGGCGTCCGGCTCCCCGTGCTGGCGGAAGAGGGCCTGGGCCTGGGTCAGCTTGGGCACGGCGTGGGCGAAGATGCCCAGGTGGGCCAGGGCGTTCCCCTGGTTGGCCAGCAGCCGGGCGTAGCCCAGGGGATCCTGGGCGGGATCCCGCACGGCCAGCAGCTCCTCGTAGAGCTCCACGGCCTGGGCCAGGTTCTCCCGGGGGTGGGCCGTGGGCAGATGCTGCAGCGCGTTGGCCAGGTTCAGCTGGGCGCTGGCCCAGGCTTCCGGATGGGTGGTCCGGTCGTAGACCTTCAGGGCCTCTCGCAGGGACTGGACGGCGATGGCCATGCGCAGCTGGTCGCTGGCCGTGGTCAAGGGCATGGCCAGGTAGGCCAGGGCCAGGTTGTTGTGGGCCAGGGCGTAGAGCTCCGGCTGCTCCTCCCGGGTCAGGGTGAGGAGGGCCGTCTGATAGCATCGGGCCGCCTCCAGCAAAGGGCCCCGGCGGCCGTCGGCCATCTCCTGGTAGAGGATGCCCAGGTTCAGGGCCATCTCCGCCCGGACCTGGGGCAGGGCGTCGTCCGGGATGAGGGCCAGAGCCTCCCGGTAGTGGAGGAGGGCCTGGGCGTCCGGGCCTTGCCAGGCCGTCCGAGCGTCGGCCAGGGCGGCCAGGAGCTGGCCAGCCAGGAGGGGTGAAGTGGGGCGAGCCGCCTCCACCGCCTGGGTCAGCAGGGCCACCGCCTCCGAGAAGCGCTGGCCTTCCAGCTGATGGGCGGTCTGGGCCATGAGAACGAAGGCCCGCCGCTCCGCCTGGGCCCTCTGGGGCGCGGGCGGCTCGTCCAGGATCCCCTGGGTGTAGGCCACCGCGTCCAGGAGCTCCCGCAGCTCGCCGGAGAGGGTGGGGGCCAGGGCCGCGTAGGCTGCCGGGCTGGGCTCCAGGGCGAAGCGGTTGTAGCGGCTCACCGGGCTGGGGTCCTGGGCCAGGGCGGTGAGGGCCTGCTCTGGTTCCCCGTCCAGGGCCAAGGCGAAGAAGCGCCAGGGATCCGGCCAGCGCTGGGGTCGCCGCCCCTGGAGCAGGTGGCGCAAGGCCTCTTCGCCCTCCCCGGCCGGGGGCAGGAGGAGCTGGTGGGCTGGGGGCGGGAAGACGCCCAGGGGTTGGGGTGTGGGGATGGCGTGGGTCATGGCAGGGCTCTCAGGCGTCACAGGCCGAAGGGAGCCTGGGAGAGATCTCGCTCTGCGGCTCGCTTCATCCAGCTGGCGGCGATCTCGGCCAGGCGGCGGTTGGAGTAGTCCTGGATGCGGTGGCGCACAGCCTGGAGAGGCGGCTCCTGGTCGGGCTCCCAGAAGCCCACCTCCATGTAGACCACCCAGCGTCCCCGCTCTTCCACCACGGACATGGCCACGTAGGTGGCGTTACGGCTGGGAAAACCGCTCATGTTGGGCCTCGATTCGGGCAGTGGGCGGCTGGGGCAGGGCCACCCGCAGGGCGCCTTGACGGGCGTCCCAGAAGGCGGGATAGTCGCCCGGTGGCGTGTCCGGCGGCAACACCTCCCAGATGAGCACGCTGCGATCCCCCTGGGGGTTGCGCTGCTTGAGGAGCAGACCGCCTGCCGCCCCGCCTCGCAGGGGCAGCAGCCAGAGCTCCCGGCCCCGCACCAGGGCCACCAACACGTCCTGGGGGAAGTGTTGTCGGGCCAGGGTGGCGGGGATGTGGAGATAGCCTTGGGGCGTGATGCGCACGTTCATGGGCGGGGCTCGGGGGTGGTGAACTCGGCCAGGAGGATGTCCGCCAGCTGCTCCATGGCGGCCTTCACCGGCGGGGAGAGGGGAGCGCCGAACTCCAGCCCGCCGGCCTCGATGAGGTAGACGTCGATGCGCTGGGGGTATTCCTCCTTGAGCAGCCAGCGCCCGAAGGCCAGGGCATGGTCCCAGCGGAAGGCGTGGAGGTTGATGCCCTCCAGGGGCGGGAGCTGCTCAAGCTCCTCGCCGGGCACCTTGTAGAGGGTGCCGGGGGGCTGGCCGGTGCGGCAGGCGTCCACCAGGATCACCCGGCGAGCGCCCCGCATGCGGAAGGCCACGTCCATGCCCGCGGTGCCCCCGTCCGCCACCTGGACGTGATCCGGCAGCCCCCGCTCCAGCAGAAGGCGCACCAGGACTGGGCCCACGGCGTCGTCCCCGCGCAGCAGGTTGCCGCAGCCGATCACCAGGGTGTCCACAGGCTGTCCGTACATGGCTCTCCCCGTCTACCCTCCAGAACGAGAAGAGGTACGGGCTGGGGCGCCCCAACCCGCACCTGTCTTCCTGTTCAGCCACCGAAGCGGCCGTCTTCCGATGGCGTCTCTGCAGGCGACATCTCAGCAGGCGCCGTTGATCTGGAAGCGGGCCAGTTCCTTGCCCGTCTTGGCGTCGTGGGCGTGGACGGTGCAGACCAGGCAGGAGTCGAAGCTGCGGGCCACATGGCCCAGCTCCACCGGGTCCTGCATGTCCGTGATGTGAGCGCCGATGAAGGCGGTCTCCATGGGGCCGCGCACTTCCTGGCTGTCCCGGGGGCCGATGTTCCAGGCCGTGGGGGTGATCACCTGGTAGTTCTCGATCTTGCCATCCTTGATGACGATCCAGTCGGCCAGGGCGCCTCGCGCCGCCTCGGTGGCTCCGAAGCCCTTGCCCTCTGCGTGCTCCACCGGCTTCACGTAGAACTTCTCGTGCAGGTCGATCTCGTCCAGCCACTTCCGGGCCAGCTTGTAGTACTTGGCCGCCTCGTGCATCCGGGCCAGGACCCGGACCATGACGCTGGGGCCGATCTGGGTGATCACGTTGTGGAAGAGGGGATCGTAGTCCTGCCAGGGCTGGGGATCCGGCTTGCCGGCGATGACCTGCCGGGCCAGGGGGCCAGCCTCCAGGGGGATGGATCCCTTGCCGGGCACGTCGTAGCGGGGGGCCTTGGCCCAGGTGTACTTGCCCTCCCGGCGCCCTTCCTGAGGATCCACCGGCTCCGTCACCCCCTCGAAGGGATGGAGCGCGCCGGAGCCTCGGAAGAAGGAGTGGGTGTGGTCCTCCCGCACCCGGGCCTGGTCGAAGTCGTGGTAGCCTTCGCCGTCGTAGATGCCGGAGCGGTTGATCAGGGCGTGGTTGCGCCCTTCGATGGTGGGGTGGATGTACTGGTCCGGCTGGAAGTAGGTGCCGGTGGCCAGGTACTGGCCGTAGCCCTGACCGAACTTGTCCAGGCCGATCTCCTGGCAGTAGCGGATGAAGAAGCCGCAGTCCGAGTTGTACTGGCTCTCGTTCTCCTCCACCCAGGCCAGGATGTCGTTCCAGGTCTTGTTCTCCAGCCAGCGGTCCACGGAGCAGCCCAGCCACTGCTTCTCCAGCCAGGCGTCCCGCCACCAGTCCAGGATGGAGATGGAGCGGGTCACGTCCGAGAGGGTGGGGCCACACATGACGCCCCCGGGGATCATGAAGCTGGAGTGGGGCCACTGGCCGCCGAAGATGGCGTAGACCTCCACCGGCTTGGCGGACCAGGTGACGCCCGTCTCGTAGCTGGCGCCCACGAAGGGGGCGAAGCGGCGCACCGCCTCGTCGTAGCCCTTGGCCTTGGCGTAGTTCTTGTTGGTCAGGTCGATGGCGAAGAGGGCGTAGAACCAGCGGGGAATGCTCTGCAGGGTCTCGCAGGCCTGGGCGATGTTGCGGACCAGAGTGGCGTTGGGCGGCACCTCGGTGCGCCAGGCGGTGTCCAGGGCATAGGCGGCCTTGTAGAGGTGGCTGCCCCCGCAGATGCCGCAGATCCGGGGGGTGACGATGAGGCCGGCCTGGGGGTCCTTGCCTTTCAGGATGATCTCAAACCCCCGGAACATGGCCGCCTCGGTCCAGGCGTCCACCACCACGCCGTCCTCCACCTTCACCCGGACGTCCAGGTCTCCCTCGACGCGCCCCAGCGGGCTGATGTGTAGATCCACTGCTTTCGTTGCCATAGTTACCCCCTTGTTAGACGACGAACATATCTTCTTTGGACCACCGAGGGGCCGCGATCCGGGCTGCGGCGGCGTGGGCCATGTAGGTGACGTGATCCGTGCCCGTGGGCACCTCCTTGGGAATGGAACCGCTGATCTTCTGGGTCTTGAAGACCGTGCCGGGCCGCAGGTCGAAGAAGGGGAACTCCGGCTCGGTGCAGCCGGTGCAGGGCATGCCGGCCCGGGTCTTGGACGACTGGCGGTTCCACAGGATGCGGTTGCAGGGGGAGCGGGTCACCGGCCCCCGGCAGCCGAACTCGTAGAAGAGGCAGCCCTTGCGGGTTCCCTGGCCGAACTCCTCGGTGGCCTGTTTGTACTCGAAGAACTGGACCCGGGTGCAGCCAGTCTGGGTGAAGGACTTGAAGAAGGTGAGGGGGCGCTGCAGCTCGTCCAGGGCGATGTCCCCGGCCCGTCCGCTGGCCACGGCCACCAGGATCTGGGTCACCCAGTCGGGATGGGCGGGGCAGCCGGGGATGTTGATCACCGGCAGGCCCATCTTGGAGCGGAAGTCCGCGCCCAGGAAGCCGCCATGCTCCCGCTTCAGGTACTGGAGCCCCACCGAGTCCGTGGGGTTGGGCGCGGTGGCGGGGATGCCGCCCCAGCAGGCGCAGTCGCCGATGGCCACCACGATCTGGGCCTGGGCGGCGATCTCGGCCACCCAATCCTTCATGGGCCGGTCCGCGAACATATCGTAGCGGCCGCTGCCGTTGGGCCCCAGGATCACCGTGCCCTCGAAGACGAAGATGTCCAGAGGCCGTTCCCCTCGGGCGCAATCCCAGAAGATCTTCTGGGCCTGTTCACCCAGCTCCATGCCCAAGGATGGATGCCAGAGAATGTCGATGCCGAAGTCGGTGACCAGATCCACTGCGCTGGGCTCTTCGGCGTTGAGGAACGACATGGTGTTGCCGCTGCAAGCGCCGCCCTGTAACCACAAGAGTGATGCCATCGAACTCTACCTCCTCCCCTGTGTCTTGAACTCGGTTTGTTCCAAACTCGGTTTCTATCCTGATTCCATCCTGAGCCACTCGCTCCTGAAGGGCTCAGCCGCCGTTCCCCCTTGCCTCTTTCCTGCGATCCCCGCAGGCCGGGTTGGCGGCTGGCCATCGCCCAGACGCTACTGCCCGCCCGGGGAGACGGCCCGGCCCAGGCGGCTGCCGAACTCCACCAGGAAGCCCAAGGCTCGGCGCACCTCCGGATCCCGCATGGACCGGAGGATCTGCCAGACGCCGGGCGGCTCGGGCTGGCGGCGGGTGGCCTCGTAGCCTTCCACCAGGGCGTCGCCCACCTCCGCCACGATGCCCACGGTGCGGGGTGCGAAGACGCCGGAGCCCATGAGAGCGGCGAACTCCTCGGACTCCAGGATGCTCTGGAGTCGCTCGGTCACCTCCATGAGCTGGGGGATCATCTGGACGAAGAGGGGCAGGATCTGCATGAGCTGGGGCAGGGCCTGGGTCAAGGTGGCCAACATGGTCACCTCGTCCGTGGGGGCCATGTCCAGGGTCTCCCGGACGCTCTCGGCCACGTTGTCCGCCACCTCGTCCCCTCGGCGCAGGAAGCTGTCCATCATCTCCAGGGAGGCAGCCACCAGATCGATGCGGTCCAGGACCTGGTTGATGGCCTCGAAGGTGGCCGGTTCGCCCAGACGCCGGTTCAGCTCCAGGAGGCGGGGCAAGGAGGCGGTGAGCTCCGGCAGGGCGTCGATGAGGGTGGGCAGGTTCTCCGCCAGGGTCTGGGTCGTGCCGGAGACGTCCAGCTCCGTCTCGGGCACGGCCTCCTGCACCTCCTGGATGCTCTCGGAGACGTTCTCGATGATCTCGTCTCCCCGGCGCAGGAAGCTGTCCAGGGAGGTGAGGGTCAGGGCCATCACGTCCAGTTTGTCCAGCACTTCCAGGAGCACCGCCGCGGTCTCTGGGTCGTTCAGCCGCTGCTGCAACTGTTCTTGGGGGGTGATGAAAACCATGCTGTTTGTGCTAACCATGTTCGCCCTCGCCTGAACTGTTCAACGCGTCCGTCCCAATCGAATCTTTCATTCCCGGCTCCGTCCGGCCGGGTTCGTCGCCTTGATCCGCCGTTCCAGCCTGGCTCAGTCCCCGGGCACCGGGGTCGCCTTGACCCCAGCTCGCTCCTCCAGGATGGCCAGCCACCCATCGATCCGGCCCTTCTTGGCCGCGGTCTCCACCACAGGGACCCCAGGGCTGACCGCGTGGATGGCCGCGTAGGCCTGCTCTCGGTCGAACTCGGTGGCCTGGGCCAGATCCATCTTGGTGAGCAGCACCAGGTCCGCGGAGTGGAACATGGTGGGGTATTTCAGGGGCTTGTCCTCGCCTTCGGTGACCGCGAGCAGCACCACCCGCATGGACTCGCCCAGGTCGTAGCTGGCCGGGCAGACCAAATTGCCCACGTTCTCCACAAAGAGGAAGTCCAGCCCTGCCAGATCCCACCCTTCCAGATGGGAGGCCACCATGGCCGCCTCCAGGTGGCAGATGCCATCGGTGACGATCTGGCGGATAGGCGCTCCGCTGCGGGCCAGGCGCCGGGCATCGTTCTCCGTGGCCAAATCCCCCACCAGAGCGGCGGCTGCGTGTCCTCGGGCCCGCAGCTGGCTCAAGGTGATCTCCAGCAAGGTGGTCTTGCCCGAGCCCGGGCTGGAGACCAGGTTGATCACGAAGACGCCGGCCGCCGCGAAACGGGCTCGCAGCTCCTGGGCCAGCCGGTCGTTCTTGCTCAGGACTCCTTGACGGATCTCCAGAAGTTTCGGCTTCATGGCTGGGTCCGCTCCTCCACAGAATCCTCCTCCGGGCGCTCTACCTTGGTCTCGTTGTCGATA
>CAYQEB010000041.1:32032-34067 GCA_964416395.1 uncultured Caldilineaceae bacterium
GTGTGGGGGCTGATGCAGAGGATGCGAGCGATCTCGTTGGTGGTGTACCCCTCCGCGATGAGCTGCAGGATCTCCCGCTCCCGGGGGGTGAGGATCTCCACGAAGGTGGCCAGCTGGGCGTCCATGTCCTCCAGGTCGATGGCCGCGCCGATGTAGCGCTCCCCCCGCAGGATGGCATCCAGGGCCCGGAAGAGCTCGTCCTCCATGGCGTGCTTGAGGATGTAGCCGTCCGCGCCGCCCCGCAGGGCCTGGACCACGAAGGCGGTGTCATCGTACATGGAGAGGACCAGCTTCTTCATCTGGGGCAGACGCCGGGTCAGGCGACGCAGGGTCTCCAGGCCGTTCATCCGGGGCATGGAAAGGTCCAGGATGACCAGATCCGCCTGGGTGCGCTGGGCGCAGCGGAGGACCTCCTCGCCGTCGCAGGCCTCGTCCACCACCCGGTAGCGGCCGCTCATCTGCAGGAGCGCGGCCAGGCCCCGGCGAACGATGTGGTGATCGTCGGCCAGGATGACCGACACAGGCTGTTGTCTGGACATGGCGGGTTTCCTGGGAAAAGGGCGACGGGCTACTCCAGGGGAATCACCCCCTGGATCACCGTGCCCACACCGGGGGTCGATTCGATGTGGAGGACGCCGCCCAGCATTTTAGCCCGTTCCTGCATTCCGATCAACCCCAATCCGCGCTGCCCCACCTCCTCCATGCGGAAACCCTGGCCGTCGTCTCGGATGGCCAGGTGCAGCCCTTGCTCGTCGCAGACCAGGGTGATCCAGACCTGGCTGGCCTGGGCGTGCCGGGCCACGTTGGTCAGCGCCTCCTGGACGATGCGGTAACAGGCCGTCTCCACCACCTGAGGGACCTGAACCAGGTTCAGGCTGTCGAAGTGGACGGTGAGCCAGGTCCGCTTGCGGAAGGCCAGGATGCACTGCTGCAGGGCCGCCTCTAGCCCCAGCTCGTCCAGGGTGGGCGGCCGCAGCTCCCGCGCGATGTTCCGCAGCTGGGCCGTGGCCTGGTTCACCTGACAGCGCAGGGCGTCCAGTTCCTCCCGCAGGGAGAGGGCCTCTGGCGGCAGTCGCTGGGCCAGGACCTGCAGCCCCAGTTTGATCCCCACCAGGGCCTGGCCGGCCTCGTCGTGGAGCTCCCGCGCGATGCGCCGCCGCTCCTCTTCCAGGAGCTGGACCTGGCGGGCGGCCAGGGCCCGGAGCTGGGAGCGCTGGGCCGCCAGCTCCGCCAGCAGGTTGGCGTTGCGCAGGGCCAGGGCCGTGGAGTTGGTCAAGGACTCCAGGAAGTCCACGTCGGACCAGGTGAAGGGCTCCTGGCCGCCCTTCTTGTTGTGAAGCTCCACAAAGCCCAGCACCCGATCCTCCAGCCCCAACACCGGCACGCAGATGGCGTTGACCACCTGGAAGCGACGGGCCAACAGGGGGTTGGCCAGCCGATCCCGGGAGTAGTCGTTGGTCAAGTAGGAGCATTGGTTGATCACCACCCAGCCGGGGGCGCCCTCCTTGACGGACCAGCGCCCCTGGAAATCCAGCCACTGCCCCTTGTGCCAGTAGCCGTCCACCTGCACATCCTGGGGGCCCACCAGGCCGGCCATGCCCGCCTCCGCGCCCAGGAAGCCAGAGGCGTGCTCCACCAGGCGGCGCAGGAGCAGGGCCGGCTCCAGCTGGGCATTCAAGGAGGCGTTGAAGGCCAGCAGGTTCTCGAAGGACGAGGCCCACTCCAGCATTTTGGCGAAGAGCTGGGCCCGCTCCAGCCCAGCGGCGGCCAGGAGGGCGATGGTCCGGGCCAGAGCCAGGTGAGCCGGGGTGAAGGGCCGCTGGGGATCCTGCCGGTAGCACTCCAGAGTGCCCAGCAGGTGCTCCTGGTGGTTGAGGATGGGGACGGCCAGCAGGGAGGTGGCGCCGTAGCGCTCCGCCAGCCCTGAACAGACCGGGGACGAGGCTTCCAGATCCCGGACAAGCAGGGGACGCCGGTGTTCCAACAGCCAGCCGGCCACGTCCTCCCCTGGGCCCAGGGTGCGCCCCAGCCTGTG
>CAYQEB010000042.1:0-4907 GCA_964416395.1 uncultured Caldilineaceae bacterium
TCATCTGGCTGATGATGAAGCCCAGCTGGCCGATGGGGAAGAAGACGTAGATCAGGTAGAGGCTGAACTTCTGCCACTCGCCGATGGTCAAGGAGCCGCCGATGATCTGCTTGCCCCCGAAGTAGAGGACCGCGGCCTGGCCCAGGTTGGCCACCAGGAAGATCACCGGGAAGAGGAAACTGAAGATCTTGGCCACCCGGATCTGCTGGTTCATCAGGTCGTCCGCGGCCTGGGTGAAGCGGGCCTCCTCCTCTTTCTCCCGCACGAAGGCCTTGATCACCTTGATGCCGGCCAGGTTCTCCTGGAGGACGGTGTTCAGACGGGAGAGCCTGCGCTGCACCTGGGTGAAGAGGGGCTGGCTGATGATCCCGAAGACCATGAAGAGGGCCAGGGCGATGGGCAGGACAGGCAGGATCACCAGGGTCAAGGACCAGTTGCTCAGGGCCAGGATGGTCAGCGCGCCGGTGAGGAGCACCACCGCCTGCAGGGCCAGGAGCAGCCCCTGGCCGATGAAGATGCGCACCTTCTCCACGTCGTCCGTGGCCCGGATCATGAGCTGGCCCGTGCGGTTGCGGTCGTGGTAGCTGAAGGAGAGCCGCTGGATCTTGGCGAAAAGCTCGTTGCGGAAGTCGAAGGCCACGTCCTGGCTCACCTTCTGGGCCATGTAGGCCTGGGCGAAGGCGAAGAACCCCCGAGCCAGCGCAAAGATCAGGATGAAGCCTGCGGCCCAGAAGATGGCCCCTTCCGGGTTGTCCCGCAGCTGTTGGAACTGGGCCTCGGTCCAGCCCAGGCGCTCCAGGGCCACGCTCTGGAAGGCGGCCGGGATCTGGGACAGGCGTTGGGCGATGAGCCCCTGGGTCACCGCGTCCAGGATGTTCTGGACCATCTGGGGCACCATGAGCTGGGCCCCAGTGCTGATGAACAGGGAGAGGTAGGCGATGAGCGCGGTGCGCCGGTAGCGGCCCAGGTAGCGGATGGCCCGGATCAGGTAGCCGAAGTTGGCCCGAGGCCGCCCCTGGGCCTGCGCCCTCTCGCTTCGAGTCTGGACGGTTGCTGTCATGGATTCGCTCCTGGGTGTGTGCTGTGCGCCCCTGGGCCTGAGCCAGCCGGGCCGGCCCCGCTCCAGGCGGTCAGGGAGTCGTGGAGCTTGCAGAGCAGGGTCAGCAGCTGCTCTGTCTCCCGCTCGGAAAGGCCGCCGGCCAGCCGGTTCAGGAAGGCCACGTGGGCTGGGGCCGTCTCCTGCACCAGGGCCCGGCCTGCTTCGGTCAGGCGAATGCGGAACTTGCGCCGATCCTGGGGATCCAGCTCCCGCTGGATCCAGCCCTGCTCCTCCAGGGAGCGCAGGTGGGCGCTGATGGTGTTCTTGCTCACTTGCTGGGAGCGGCTCAGCTCGGTGGGGGAGAGGCTGAGTCGCCCTCGCTGCTCCTCGAAGAAGAGGCGCAGGAGCACCCGCCACCGGGGTGCGGAAAGCTGTTCCGAGCGTAGCCGCTCGGCCATGATGCTCTCGTAGGCGTTGGCCAGGGTCTTCACCAGGCGCATGAGCTCCACGCCCCGGGCGTCGGTGATGCCCAGCTGGGCCAGGTGGGCCTGCATCAGGCTCTGGCGTGGGCAGGGGGGCGGGCTTTCCTGGGGTGAGGTCACGGCGATCCTTTCACAAGGCGGTCGATGGGTCAGAAGGAACGTTACGGGGGCGAATTGTACGGCATCGAACTATTTGTGTCAAATAGCGGGCGGCCCGGACCGGGAGCGCTCGAGCCCAACAAAAAACCCGCCACTCGTAGGCGAGTGACGGGCCTGTACCCCTGGTAGGAATCGAACCTACGCACACGGCTCCGGAGGCCGTTGCTCTATCCACTGAGCTACAGGGGCGCATGAAACTCCTACGCCATTTATACCACAAAATGGTCCTCTGAGGCAAATTTTCACCCCGATTTCACGGTCCCCAGCTATCGGGACACACCCGCTTTTGCCCTTTTCCCGCGTCTGTTCAGGGATCCCCTGGGGCTATGATATAATCTCAGGCATGTACCTGGATCGCACCTACAAACCCAAACGGCGGCGCAGCAACGGGCGCTTCTGGTGGCTCATCGTGGCCATTTTCATCGCCTCCTACTTCTACGTTCGCCGTCCAGAGTGGCTGGTCAACCGGCCCCTCCAACCCACGCCCACCCCCACCCGCAGCGCGGTCTCCTGGCTGGCCGAAGCCGAGAGCCACCTGGCGGCCGGCCGCTTCCCGGAGGCCCTGGCCGCCTACCAGGCGATGGCCCAGTTGGAGCCGGACAAGGCGGATCCCTTGGTGGCCCAGGCCCTGATCTACCTGATGGAGCGGCGCATCCCTCAGGCCTACGAGCTGGCCAAGAAAGCCGTGACCGTGGAGCCGGAGAACGTGGACGCCCTGAACACCTACGCCCGGGTCCTGGACTGGCTGGGGGAGTACGAGGAGGCCATCAACTTCGCCCTGGACGCCCTGGATCTGGACCCGGACAACCCGGACACCCTGGCCGTCCTGGGGGAGATCTACAGCGATGTGGGCAACTGGCCCCGGGCCCAGGAGTACCTGGACCAAGCCCTGGAGCTGGACCCCAACAACGTCACCGCGCTGCGCAACCAGGCCTACCTCTACGAACTCCAGGGGGAGTACGACCAGGCCATCCAGATCTATTCCCGGGCCATCGAACTGGCCCCTGAGCGCGTGGACCTCTACATCGAGCTGGGGCGCCAGTACCAGGCCCAGGGCGAATGGGACCAGGCCCTGGCCATCTACCAGAAGGCCACCGAGGTGGCCGAGACCGGCACCACCCTGGACGCCCTGGGCTGGGGCCTCTACCTGAGCGGCGACTCCCTCCAGGCCCTGCGGGTGCTGGAGAAGGCGGTGGAGGTGGAGCCAGACAACGGCCTGGCCATGGCCCACCTGGGCATGGCCTACTACAAGCGCCGCAACTACGAGAAGGCCGCTCCCACCCTGGAACAGGCCATGGCTCTCCTGGGCGACCAGGCCCGCATCGAGTTCTACTACTCCCTGGGCCTGGCCTACATCTACAAGAAGCCCCGGGAGTGCGACAAGGCCATCCCCTGGCTGCAGAAAGCCCTGGAGATCGACCCGGACACCCCCCCGGCGCTGGAGGGCCTTTCCCTCTGCAGCCAGTGAGCCACCCGTGAGCCAGGTGACGGCGGCGGGGTTTCCTGGGAGCCGCCCTCTGTAGCCGTCCCTGCGGACGCCAAAGACCATGACCATCAAACGCACCCGCCTGAAATCCACCCTGCCCCGCACCGTCACCATCGGCCAACCCCAGCCCAAGCCTGCCCTGCCCAGCGAGCAGGAGGCGGAGCGCCGAACGCGACCGGCCCCCACCACCAAGCCTCCCCTGCCCGAATCCGTGGTGCGGGCCCGGGCCGCCACCCGCACCGTGGCCACCAAGCGGCGCATCCGCCGTCGGGTGACGCCCCTGGAGGTGCTGCAACAGCCCATCCAGGCCGGGGTGCGCAAGGTCTTCGACTGGCGACGCATGTTGGCGGTCCTGGGTTTGACCGCCCTGGTGCTGCTCCTGCCCACCCCGGAAGGCCTGAGCCTGGCCGGTCATCGGGCCCTGGCCCTCTTCGTCTTCACCGGGGCCATCCTGGCCCTGGAGCCGGCCCCTCTGCCCATCGCCGCCCTGCTGGTGCCGGTGGCCCAGATCGCGCTGGGCATCGCCCAGGTGGGCACCGCCTTCGCCCCCTTCGGCAACAAAGTGCTTTTCCTGATCTTGGGCAGCCTCTTTCTGGCCGAGGCCCTGCGCAAACATGGCTTGACCCGGCGCATGGCCCTCTACGCCATCGTGCGCAGCCAAGGGGATTTCACCAAGCTGCTCCTGGGCCTCATCCTCATGACCGGGGCCCTGAGCATGTTCGTGCTCAACACCGCCACCGCGGCGGTGCTCATCCCGGTGGCCATCACCATCGCCCAGCAGGTGAAGCAGTCCGAGGAGAACCGCAAGGCCCTGAAGGTGTTGATCCTGGCCATCGGCTACAGCTCCAGCATCGGGGCCATGGCCACCATCATGGGCAGCGGGGAGAACGCCATCGCCAGCGGCACCCTGAGCCAGCTCCAGCCCTTTGGCTTCCTGGACTGGATGCGCTACGGCCTGCCCCTGGTGGCCCTGCTTCTGCCCGCCACCTGGTTTCTCCTGCCCCGGGTGTTCCGCCTGCCCCGCCTCTCCATCGACACCGAGCCAGCCCAGCGGGAGCTGGAGCGCCTGGGGCGGCTCAACGGCCCTCAACGGGAGACGGTGGCGGTCCTGGTGGGGGCGGTCTTCCTCTGGATCAGCGGCTCCTCATTGGAAAAGATGCTCCACCTGCCGCCCACGCTCCTGAGCAGCACGGTGGTGGCCATCGGCGCGGTGGCCCTCCTCTCCCTGGAGGAGGTGGTGAACTGGAACGACCTGCGGGGTGTGAACTGGGGCGTCTTCTTCGTCATCGGCGCGGGGCTCACCCTGGGGAACGCGCTGACCACCACCGGGGCCGGGGAGTGGTTCGCCCAGCTGGTGGCGCCGATCCTCCAGGCGATGCCCTACACCGCGGTGTTGACCCTGCTGGTGCTCCTGGCCTTCACCCTGACCCAGTTCATGAACAACGTGACCCTGGGCTCCATTCTGGCCCCCATCCTGGTGACCGTGGCCCAGGCCAGTGGGCTGGATCCGGTGCGCATTCTGCTCCCCACCATCATGACCCTGGCCCTGGCCTTCGCCACGCCCGGCGCCTCGGCCCGCATGACCCTGGTGGCGGTCACCGGCGCGGTGACCCCCAAGGACATGATCCGGGGCGGCTTCCTGGTGGGGCTGCCCGGGGCTGCGATCATCTGGACCTTCTTCTACGTGATGAGCAGCCTGGGCTGGATCTGACAGGTGGAAGCGCTTCGTTTGAGACGAACA
>CAYQEB010000042.1:5007-10984 GCA_964416395.1 uncultured Caldilineaceae bacterium
TGTTCGCTTTGCCAGTGAAGGGATGAAACCATGCGCGTTTGGTTGATCGGTGCGGATCAGATCGGTAGCTGCGCCCTGCGGCAGCTGCGCAAGAATCCGGATATCGAGGTGGTGATCAGCGACCCCTCTCCCCGGCCCTTTGCCGTGGAGCAGGGCCTCATCGAACGGGTGGACCACGTGGAGAACGTGACGCCCGTGAACATCAACCAGCTGGCGCGGCGCATCCTGCCGGACATCATCCTTCTCTCCCCCTCCGCCGGGGGGGACAGCCTGGGCCTCATGGAAGGGGGCGGCGCCCTGAAGGAGGCCCTGAACTACGAGATCGCCGTGAACAGCGAGTACCCCTGCCTGGTGCTTTCCGACTCGTTCATGGCCTGATGCCCAGGCTGGGAGCCGTCCAGGGCCTTGACCGGCCTGGAGCAACCGTCTGGCTTCTGGAAGCGAGCAGATCACAGAACCGACCATGGCCCATCCCATGCCCGAGAGCCCAACCCGCGACAACCCAGCCCCAGAGGGCGACGCGCCTGTCATCCCCCACAATCTGGGGCTCTATCGCCTCACCGGCTTCAGCGGCCGCAAGGCCCAGCTGCTGACCCTGCACCACTGGCTGACGGATGCGGGCGGCCAGACCGCGCTGGCCATCAGCGGCAACCAGGGCAACGGCAAGAGCACCCTGGCCACTGCCGCCGCCTGGAACAACATCCACCACTTCTCCGACGGCGTCATCTGGGTGGGCGCGGCCGGCCCGGATCGCTTCCGCCTCTACGACATCGTGCGCACCCTGGACACGGTCCTGGGCACCACCCTGACCCGGGTCAGCGAGGAGCGCTGGGGCATCGGCATCCTGGAGCAGCTCTACCGGCGCCGTCGGCTGCTGATCCTGGACGAGCTCTCCGGGGCCACGCCCGACGAGATCCGCACCCTGGTGGACATCATCAGCCACCTCCACGAGACCCAGGGCCACTCCCGCATCCTCCTCATCGACCGGGACATCCACCCCCAGATCGCCAACCTGGTGGGGGAGCGTCACCTGCACCTGGCCGGCCTCAGCCTGGAAGAGAGCGCGGAGTTCGTGGGCAAGCGAGCGCCGGAGCTGGTCCGGGGCATCGCTCTGCGGGAGCTGGAGGCCCTCCACAGCCAGACGGGCGGCCGCCCCCTGAGCATGCGCCTGGTCCTGGGCCTGCTCCTGGACCTGGGCAACTGGCTGGAGGTGGAGCGCTTCCTCCAGGAGCTGCCCCGCTACGGCGGCACGCTGCGGGTCTCCGCCCTGGCGGCCTACGCGGTGGAGAACTTCGCCGCCTTCTGGCCCCAGGCCGGCCCGCTGCTGGATCGGCTGGTGCGGGCGGCAGGCGGGGCCACCTTCACCGCGCTGCGAGAGCTCTTCTGGCAGGGCCTGGGCACGGACGAGGAGCTGGAGCAGACCCGGCAGGCCCTGGTGGAGCGAGCCCTGGTGGAGGAGGACAACTTCCGTCAGCGCATCGTGGTGCAGCCGGTGGTCCGCCGCTATTTGGCCCAGGGTGCGGTGATGCTGGGCGAGGAGTGGGACCGGGCCCATGCCACCTACTACCTGCGCTTCGCCCAGCGGTACCAGGAACTGCCCCTGCACCGTTGGACGGAGATCGACGCGGAGTGGGGCAACATCCATCTGGGCGCGGACTGGTTCACGGACCGGGTGGAGCGCATCTGGGATCGCTCGCCCATCGGCATGGTGCGGGATCGGCTGGAGGAGAAGGGGATCCTGGAGATCCCTCTGGAGGGGCCGCACATCAAGGACGACCTGCGCCTGGCCCGGGAGTACGCCAAGGCCCTGGCCCACTACGCCTTCTGGCGCCATCCTCCGGGGATCCTGCGCTGGCTGGCGGCTGGTGGGGTGGCGGCCTATGCCCTGGGGGATGTGGGCGCCTATGGCTGGCTGCTCAACAACATCGGCCGGCAGCTCTTCTTCAAGGGGGAGGTGGCCGCGGCCACGGATTGGCTCTACCGGGCGGCCCGCATCTTCGACGAGCGGGACATGCTGGCCGAGCTGGCCTACGTCCACACGGACCTGGGCACCTCCTACCGGGTGCTGGACGAGCCCCGCCGGGCCCTGGAGCACTTCTGGGCCGCCTTCGAGACGGTGGCTCAGCTGGGGGATGTCCACTCCCTGGCCACCACCTACATCAACCTGGGCAGCGCCCACTTCAGCCTGCGCAGCTACGAGAAGGCCCTGACCGAGCATCGCAAGGCCCTGCGCATCGCCCTGCGCCTGCACCATGGCCCCCTCATCGCCGGGGCCTACAACAACATGGGCCTGGCTCTGGAGGGGATGGAGCGGCTGGAGCAGGCCCAGATCGCCTATGAGGCCGCGCTGCGCACCTTCCAGCAGCTGGATGACCTGACCGGGATCAGCACCTGCTACAACAACCTGGGCTCCGTCTGCTACGCCCGCCAGGACTACGAGCAGGCCCTCTCTTGGTACGAGAAGGACCTGGCCCTGTCCGAGCGGCGGGGGGCGTGGATGGACATGGCCGCCACCCTCCACAACCTGGGCCACGTGGCCCTGGAGATGAAGAACCTGGCCCAGGCCGAGGAGTACTTCCGTCGCAGCCGGGATCTCTACGCCGCTTTCCACCTGGCCGAATACGTCCGGGAGGAGGAGGAGATGATCGAGTACGTGCGCTCCCTCCTCAAGAACCCGGAGAAGGCCTAGCCATCCTCCCTGTGTCCGTCCCTCTAACGGCCTTGTCGATTCCCTCTGCAAACGAATTCTAACAAAAGACAAATATTTCCAGGCCCCTTTGGTCTTGCCAAGGCCCCGGATCTGGAGTATGATATGCGTGTTAGCACTCTCCCCCGCTGAGTGCTAACATGTTTTGTGTTCAGAGCCGTTTCGCCACCCAAGCGAGAGGCGCACACACAACGAGAAGTGCACAGCGAGAAGTGCACAGCGAGAAGCACACACAACAAGAAGCATGTCGTATCCGCACCTGTGAAGAGTCTGTTCTGTGAGGGAAAGGAGGAGCATGCATGATTTTGAAGCCCTTGGGTGATCGAGTCGTTGTGAAGCCCATCGAGCAGGAAGAGAAGACGGCCACCGGGATCTACCTCCCCGAGACGGCCAAAGAGAAACCCCAGCAAGGTGAAGTGATCGCCGTGGGCCCTGGCGCCCGCAACGAGGAAGGCGAGCACATCCCCATGGATGTCAAAGTCGGTGACATCGTCCTCTACGCCAAGTACTCTGGAACCAATGTCAAACTGAACGGCCTGGAATATCTGATCCTGCGGGAGAGCGATATCCTGGCCCTGGTGGAGCAGCAGCCCGCGTAGTCGGGATCCTTCTGTTCCCGAGCCGACCTGGCGCGCCCTCCGGGGACGGGGAGGCTCCCGTCTCGCACTTGTGCGAACTTTTCCTGAGCGTCGATCCTGTCTTCCCAACAATCAAACACACGAACAGAGACGAGACTGAGAACGAGGAGGTCAAAGCAAGATGGCAAAGCAACTGCTTTTCCGCGAGGATGCCCGCCGCAACCTGAAGCTCGGCGTGGACATGCTGGCGAACGCTGTGAAGACGACCCTGGGGCCCAAGGGGCGCAACGTGGCCCTGGACAAGAAGTGGGGCAGCCCCACCATCACCCATGACGGCGTCACCGTGGCCAAGGAGATCGAGCTGGAGGATCCCTTCCAGAACATGGGCGCCCAGCTGCTGAAGGAAGCGGCCACCAAGACCAACGACGTGGCCGGTGACGGCACCACCACCGCCACGGTCCTGGCCCAGACCATCGTGGACGAGGGGCTGAAGAACGTGACCGCCGGGGCCAACCCCATGCTGCTGAAGCGGGGCATCGAGGCCGGCCGCGCCGCGGTGGTGGAGGCCCTGAAGGAGATGTCCACCCCAGTGGAGACCCGGGAGGAGATCGCCCAGGTGGCCAGCATCTCCGCCGCGGATCCGGCCATCGGTGAGCTCATCGCCGAGGTGATGGACAAGGTCGGCAAGGACGGCGTCATCACCGTGGAGGAGAGCAAGGGGCTGGACTTTGAGACCGAGTTCGTCGAGGGTATGCAGATCGACCGAGGGTACCTGAGCCCCTACTTCATCACCGACTCCGAGCGCATGGAAGCGGTGGTGGAGAACCCCTACATCCTGATCACCGACCGCAAGATCAGCAGCGCCCAGGACATCGTGCCCCTGCTGGAGAAGCTGATCCAGGTGGGCAAGCGAGAGCTGGTGGTCATCGCCGAGGACGTGGACGGCGAGGCCCTGGCCACCCTGGTGCTGAACAAGCTGCGGGGCATGATCAACGCGCTGGCTGTCAAGGCCCCGGGCTTCGGTGACCGCCGCAAGGCCATGCTCCAGGACATCGCGATCCTCACCGGCGGCCAGGTCATCACCGAGGAGCTGGGCCGCAAGCTGGACAGCGTCACCCTGGACGACCTGGGCCAGGCCGACAAGGTGGTGAGCACCAAGGACTCCACCACCATTGTGGGCGGCCACGGGGACCCCGAGGCCATCAAGGCTCGCATCAACCAGATCCGGGCCGAGATCGACGCCAGCACCAGCGACTACGACCGGGAGAAGCTCCAGGAGCGCCTGGCCAAGCTGGCCGGTGGCGTGGCCATCATCCGGGTGGGCGCCGCCACAGAGACGGAACTGAAGGAGAAGAAGCACCGAGTGGAGGACGCCCTGAGCGCCACCCGAGCCGCGGTGGAAGAGGGCATCGTGCCCGGTGGCGGCGTGGCCCTGATCAACGCCATCCCCTCCCTGGACAGCGTGGTGATGGAGGGTGATGCGGCCACCGGCGTCAAGATCCTGCGCCGAGCCCTGGAGGAGCCCATGCGCATGATCGCCACCAACGCCGGCCTGGACGGCGCGGTGGTCATCGAGAAAGTGCGGGAGCTCCACAAGCAGGGCAAGAAGACCACCGGCTACGACGTGCTGGCCAACGACTACGTGGACATGCTGGAGGCCGGCATCATCGACCCGGTGAAGGTCACCCGCAGCGCTGTGGAGAACGCCACCTCCATCGCGGCCATGATCCTGACCACCGAGGCCCTGATCACCGACATCCCGGAGAAGGAAGCCGCGCCGGGCGCCGGTGAGATGGGCGGCATGGGCGGCATGATGTAATTCCGCCGGCCCAGGCAAAAGCGATAGGAGCACAGAGCGCCAGAGGAGCCCTCCTCTGGCGCTCTGGCATTGGGTTGGTCCGGGAAAAGCGAATAGGATATAATGGCAGCGTGAGCCAGGGCGCGCCCGGCTGGAACCACCAGGGAGCCTCCCCATGACCTACGAAGAGATGTTCAAAGAGGTGGCCGCCAAGTACGGCCTGCGCTGGGAGCTCCTGGCCGAACAGGCCTACCGGGAGAGCCGCATGGACCCCAACGCGGTGGGCGCCGCGGACGACATGGGGCTCATGCAGATCATCCCCAGCACCTGGGCGGAGTGGGCGCCTCGAGTCGGGGCCCGGGACCCCTTCGACGCCTACGAGAACCTCTCTGTGGCCGCGGCCTACCTGGCCTATCTCCGGGACTACTTCCAGGAGCTGGGCTATCCCGAGTACTACTGGACCCTGGTGGCCTACAACTGGGGGCCAGGCAACCTGCGCCGTCACCTGGAGAGCGGCCTGGGCTGGAACGATCTGCCCGAGGAGCGGCGCAACTACGCCCTGAGCATCATCCTGGGCTCCCAGGCCCGAGCCCTGGGGCAGCTGGGCGTGGAAGAGGTCGCTCGGGGCCTGGGAACGCCCCCCGCTCAGCCTGGAGACGACGAGGAGTTTCGCCGCCTCCTGGCCCGCTCGATCTGATGTCGACAATCCTGGCCTGGGCCCCTTTCCCCGGCAAGGAATCTTGCTGGCTTACCCCTATCTGAGGTGACATTCCCAGCCCCTTGTGCTATCATCAAGCCCAAGCCCGGGCCCGACGCCCATCACCTCTGACATCATCTCTGAGAGCCGCTGCCAGAGAACAACATCTGTCAGAGAGCAGCCGTACCAGGAGCAGA
>CAYQEB010000042.1:11084-24132 GCA_964416395.1 uncultured Caldilineaceae bacterium
GAGAGCCGCTGCCAGAGAACAACATCTGTCAGAGAGCAGCCGTACCAGGAGCAGAGCTGTGGCCTCACAGCAGCATCAATCGCCAGTGCGCGCATCCTTCACCCCAGCCCGCCGGGTGCAGAACTTTGGCCCTACGGTCTTCGCGGAGTTCACCGCCCTGGCCAACCAGCACGGCGCGGTGAACCTGGGCCAGGGCTTCCCGGACTTCCCTGCCCCGGAGTTCATCAAAGAGGCGGCGCGAGCGGCCATCGCCCAGGATCGAAACCAGTACACCCGCAGCGCCGGGCATCCGCGCCTGGTCCAGGCCCTGGCTCAGCTCTACACCCCTCTCTTTCGCCGTCTCCTGGACCCCCTGACCAACTTCGTGGTCACCGCGGGGGCGACTGAAGCCATCTTCGCCACCATGCAGGCCCTCGTGGATCCCGGGGACCAGGTCATCCTCGTGGAGCCCTTCTACGATAGCTACCCGGCCTCGGTGACCATGGCCGGGGGCGAACCGGTCTACGTGCCCCTGCGCCCGGCGAAGGGGGCCACCCAGGCCACGGAATGGACCCTGGACCTGGACGAACTGGCCCGGGCCTTCACCGAACGGACCCGGCTCCTGGTCCTGAACACGCCCCACAACCCGGTGGGGAAGGTCTTCACCCGAGAGGAGCTGACGGCCATCGCCCGGCTGGTCCAGGAGCGGGATGTCCTGGTGCTGAGCGATGAGGTCTACGAGTGGATGGTCTACGACGGGGCGGAGCACCTGCGCCTGGCCAGCCTGCCCGGCATGTGGGAGCGGACCGTCACCCTGGGCAGCGCGGGGAAGACCTTCTCCGTCACCGGCTGGAAGATCGGCTGGGCCATCGCGCCGCCCCACCTGGCCAAGGCCATCCTCATGGCGCACCAGTGGATCCCCTTCTGCGTGGCCACCCCCCTCCAGGAGGCCGTGGCCCAGGCCTTCGAGCAGGCGCCGGCGGAAGGCTACTTCGACTGGCTCTCCGCCATGTACCAGGCCAAGCGGGATCGGCTGATCCAGGCCCTGGAGGCGGCCGGTTTCGTCCCCACGGCGCCCCAGGGCTCCTATTTCGTGGTGGCGGACACCCGGCAGCTGGACCTGCCGGCCCAGCTCTTGGACGGCTCCGAGCCCCGGGATGTGGCCATCTGTCGCTGGCTGACCACGGAGGTGGGGGTGGCGGCCATTCCGCCCTCGGCGTTCTACAGCCCGGAGCACAAACACCTGGCCCAGCACCTGGCCCGTTTCTGTTTCTGCAAGACCGACGCCGTCCTGGACGAAGCAGCCCATCGATTGACCCAGAAACTTCGCTGAAGCCCAACGGCAAGGGCCCGCCTTGCCTGGAAAGGAACGTCGAACATGGAAGTGCAGAGCGCTCAAGGCAACATTGCCCAGTTCGAGACGGACTGCGTGGTGGTGAACCTCTTCGAAGGGGTGACCCGGCCGGGCGGCGCCACCGGTGCAGTGGACAAAGCCCTGGACGGCGCCATCCGCCAGCTCATCGCCAGCGGCGACTTCGTCGGCAAGCGCAACGAGACCGCCCTCCTCTACACCCACGGACGCCTGCCCGCTCCCCGGGTCCTGGTGGTGGGGCTGGGCCAGCGGGAGGCGTTCGACCTGCACCGGGCCCGCCAGGCGGCTGGGGCGGCCGCTCGGGCCCTGGAAAAGGTGAAGGGTGTCAAGCGCTACGCCACCATCGTCCACGGGGGCGGGGTGGCCGGCCTGGATCCCCGGGAGGCGGCCCAGGCCGTGGCGGAGGGCACGCTCCTGGGCAGCTATCGCTTCCGCAAGTACCAGCGGGAGACGCCCGAACCTTCCCTGGAGGCCTGCACCGTGGTGGAGTTCGACTCGGCCAAGCTGGCTGAGGTGGAGCAGGGCATCCAGGCCGGGACGGTCCTGGCCCAGGCGGTGAACCGGGCCCGGGATCTGGTCAACGAGCCGGCCAACGTCCTGACGCCGGTGGAGCTGGCTCGCCGGGCCCAGGCCATGGCCCAGGATGCAGGGCTGGGCTGCACCGTCCTGGGAGAGGCGGAGATGCAGGAGCTGGGCATGAACATCCTGTTGGCCGTGAGCCAGGGCAGCGCCCAGGAGGCCCAGCTGGTGATCCTGGAGCACGCGCCGGAAGGCGCGGCCGAGGACCCGCCCCTGGTCCTGGTGGGCAAGGGCATCACCTTCGACACCGGGGGCATCAGCCTGAAATCCCCCGCCGACATGTGGAAGATGAAGGACGACATGGGCGGCGCGGCCGCGGTGGTGGGCGCCATGGAAGCGGTGGCCCGGCTGGGCGTGGCCCGGCGGGTGATCGGCGTGGCCGTCTGCGTGGAGAACATGCCCGACGGCAAGGCCTACCGCCCGGGGGACGTCTTCACGGGCATCACCGGCAAGACCACGGAGATCATCAGCACCGACGCGGAGGGACGGCTGGTCCTGGCGGACGCCTTGGGCTACGTGGCCCGCTTCCAGCCGGCCGCGGTGGTGGACGCGGCCACCCTCACCGGCTCCGCGGGCATCGCCCTGGGCAAGCTGGCGGCCGCCCTCTGCAGCAACGACGACGCTCTGCAGGAGCAGCTCCTGGCGGCCAGCAAGCGCACCGGGGAGCGGCTCTGGCCCATGCCCATGTACGACGAGTACAAGGAGCTCATCAAGAGCGACGTGGCCGAGGTCAAGAACAGCGGCGGGCGCTACGGCGGGGTGAGCATCGGCGCCAAATTCCTGGAACATTTCACCGAGGGCTATCCTTGGGCGCACCTGGACATCGCCTCGGTGGTGCTGGCGGACAAGGACGTGGATCCCATCACGCCCAAGGGGGCCACGGGCTTTGGCGTCCGTCTGCTGGTCGATTTTGTGCAGTCGGCGTAGAGACAGGTTCGGGGTCACAGGGTGGAGCCCCGGGCATCCACCGCCAGGCTCCAGTCACGAACAACATCCACACGTGGGAGGAAGAAGAACATGCGACAATCCGGCATCTCTCGACGCGATCCCCGGCGGCGGGGCGGTCCTGGCCCTCTGGCGCCCCGCCTGGGGCTGAGCTTGTTCGGGGCCGTGGCCCTCCTGGCGGTGACCGGGGCCGTGGCCTGGGCCGCCCCCGCTCTCCAGGAGTCCACTGTGGACACCACCAACATCATGCCAGCCCTGCTGCCCATCCTGGCGGCCGCGGCCAGCGTGGAGCGGGCCATCGAGGTGGGCTGGAACTACATCGAGTGGGGCTTGCTGCGTTTCGCAGGGTGGCGGCCCAACGACCTGAAGCTGCCCAGCTACATCCAGTTCAAGAGCGGCACCAGCCTGTTGGCTGGCCTCTTCCTGGGGGTGGTGGTGGCCAACTACACCAACATGCGTCTGCTCACCTTCGTGAAACCCATGGTGCCTGGTCTCATGTCCACCGTGCCTCCCGTCTGGGACATTGTCCTCACCGGCCTGGTCATCGGTGCGGGCTCCAAGCCGGCTCACGACATCTTGGGCCTGCTCACCCAGCTGAAGAACTTCACCGGCAACAATGCCCTGAAGCAGCGGGAGCTGGCCGGCGCGGCCCTGGCCGAAGGGGTCCTCAAGCTGGGTCAGGCCGAGACCCCCTTCAGCATTGAGGTGCCCGGCGCGGGCCCCACCCCGGTGAGCGTCACCTCGGCCCGGCAGGCCCGGGCCCGGATGGTGGGCGAGGGCCAGGCTGCCCCGGCCGAGTCTCCGGTGGAGCGCTACATCGACGTGATCCACCGCAGCCTGTACTGAGCTCCGGCTGCCGAGCTCCGGCTGCTGAGCCTCGACCGCGTCCCTGGAGTTCACAGCTCCCAGGCCCAACCGAAAAGCCGACCCGGAAATCTCGGGTCGGCTTTCTCGCGTGGGCGCGCCTTGGTTTGAGCTTGGCTTGGCCGGGCAGATCGGCTCTCCCTAGCCCCGGCGCTGCCAGAGCCAGGCCATCATGGTCAGGCTCAGGAGGAGGCCCAGCAGGAGCCAGGGCCCTCGCTTGGGCCGATCCGGCGGGGTGGCCTCGGGAAAGAGGAGCCGCTGCGCGGTCTGGCGGCGGTGGGTGGCCAGCAGGGCCTGGCGCAGCTCCTCCCGGAAGCGGGGCGAGGGGCTGAAGGAGTGGACGCTTCGCTCCAGCTCCTCCATGATGGCCTGGAGAGCCTCCCAGCTTGCCTGGCTGGCCGCCAGATCCGGCCCGGCGGCGGCCTGGGAGAAGGCCTGGAGCCGGCGCTCCGCCTCCTGGAGCAGGCGTTCCAGCTCGGGAGCAGGCCGGCTGGGCCTGGGGTGGTGGCTCCCGGTGGGTTGGGAGGCGAAGCGGCTGGGCAGGTTGCTCATGAAATCGGCTCCTCGCGTTCGGCTGGTTGGTGCTGAGTCTCGGCCTTTCGGTCATCCGGGGCATTCGGGGCATTCGTCGTTGATCCAGGCCTCTTCGGCCTGGGCGTCTCCGCTTCCTGGCCGAGCTCCTTGCGCAGCGCGGCCAGGGTGCGGAAGTAGAGGGACTTGATGGCTCCTTCGCTGCGGTTCATCAGCCGCCCGATCTCCAGGTTGGAGAGCCGTTTGCCGAACTTGTAGACCAGCAGCTGCTGCCGTTCCGTGGGTAGCCGCTGGATGGCCTGCCACAGCTCGTGGATCTCCTCGGCCTTCTCCACCGTCTCCTCCGGCTTGGAGCGGTCCAGCAGAGGGATCTTCAACCCCTCCAGGGGCACGAAGTGGCGGCGGCTGCGGTCCCGGTGCCAGTTGGCCACCAGGTTGTGGGCGATGCGGTAGAGCCAGGCGGAGAAGGGCGCGCCGCGGTCCTCGTAGTCCGGGAGCTTGGTCAGGGCCTGGTAGAAGGTGCGGGCCGTGAGGTCCTCCGTGTCCTGGGCGTTGCCCACCCGGTTGTAGATGTAGGCGTAGATCCGGTCCACGTAGTGCTCGTAGAGGGCGCCGAAGGCGTTGGGATCCTTTTTGGCCTGCTCAATGAGCAACGACTCCAGGGAGCGGCTCAGGGCGCCTTCCCGCGGCCCGCTGCCGTTGGCGTTGGGGGCCGCGCCAGCGCCGTTGGTGGCGGTGGGATTCGGTTGCGTGGGGGCGTCGATGGGCGGGGATTCCACCGGCCGGCGCGAATTCCGGGCCATGCCTTCCTCGATCTGTAACACCTGGGGCCCGCATTGGTCGCGGGCGGCTCATGGGACCAGCCGTGCCGGACACAGGGTTCGGCGCGCTCTGTTTTGGCGCATCCTGTTTCGACACAGCGCCCTGCAGCCCAGTGGACTCCAACATGGAGCGCACTGGGAGATAGAGCGCACTGGATGGGCGTTCATTATACGCGCAGGAGAGAACTCCGGGCAAACAGGGCCTGAAGAGGCTGAAGAGGGGACATGTTCCTCGACTGTTCCAGCCCGCCGGAAGGGTTCCAGCCTGCCCTGTCACAACGCTGGACAGGGGCCCGTTGTTCCCGGGCAGGAGCGCGCTCTGCTCCTCGAAGGGGTGAGGCGGAGAGGTTACACTTTTTTAACATTTGGGCCATGGCCCGTTTACAGTTGTGGCCCATGGTGGGGAGAGAGCCGCGGATCTGCGGAGATCCCGGCAGGAGATCCATTGCAGAATGTGGAAAGGACCGCTACAATGAATCCCGACGCTTCCATCAGACATCGCCGGGCTTCCTCCGCCAGCCGTCAGGTGCAGGAGCCCCAGCGAACCGCCGCCCAGCTTCTCGAGGACTCCATGCAGGCCACCATCTTGCTCGTGGACGACGAACCCCACATCCTGGAGCTCTGCCAGATGTACTTGACCACCGAGGGGTTCACCACCGTCATCGCCCAGGACGGGGAGGAGGCCTTGGCCAAGCTGGCCGAAACAGCGCCGGATCTCATGGTCCTGGACCTGATGATGCCCAGGATGGATGGCTGGGAGGTCTGTCGCCGGGTGCGCCAGAACAGCAACATCCCCATCATCATGCTCACCGCCCGGGACGATGACGTGGACAAGATCGTGGGGCTGGAGCTGGGCGCGGACGACTACCTGACCAAGCCTTTCAACCCCCGGGAGCTGGTGGCCCGGGTGCGGGCGGTTCTGCGCCGGGTGGGAGCCTACGCCCCGCTGGAGGAACAGGCGGAACCCCCGCTCCAGATGGGCTCCCTGCGGCTGGACCCGGGCCGGCGCGAGGTGTCGGTGGGGGATCGCCCAGTGCAACTGCGCAGCAAGGAGTTCGACCTCCTCCACTACCTCATGCGGCACCCGGGGCTGGTCCTGAGCCGGGAGAAGCTCCTGGAGCAGGTCTGGGGCTTCGACTTCTACGGCGAAACCCGCACCGTGGATGTGCATGTGGCCCATCTGCGCAAGGAGCTCCGGGAGAGTGACGTGCGCATCGAGACCGTCTGGGGTGTGGGGTACAAACTGGTGGGACCGGACAACAGGTAGTGTTGGCTCGCATTCGTCGTCTGCTCAACAGCCTCATCGGGCGATTCGTCTTCAGCGAGGTGCTGGTGGCCCTGGTGGTCCTCACCGTGGTGGCCGTCGCCCTCACTGCTGGCGCTCGCCCCATCCAGCGGGAACTCATCTACCGTCGCCTGAACGACAACCTGGTGGCCGTGGTGCTCTTCAGCCGCAACTTCCAGCGCCGGGCCATGGAACTGCCCCGTCCCACTCCCCCTCGAACCGACCCTTCTCGGACCAACCCCGTGGGCCAGCAACCCGCCCCTCCCGCCCGCAGTCCCGCCCAGCCCCCCATTCCGGAACGGCTCCTGCGCCTCATCGAAGAACAGGCCCAGGCCCAGCATCTGCGGGCGGTGATCATCCAGGGCAGCAACCACGAGGTGCTCCTGGACACCGGCGAGGACCCCACCGGCCTGACCGAGGCCCGCTGGCGGCCGGTCACCCGCACGCCGCGCACCCCGGCGAAGGCCTTGGGCGACTCCGTGACCTGGGGCGTGGTCCGCATCCGGGACGAGCGCTGGCTCTACGCGGGGGCCACCGTCACCTTTCCCCGGGTGGACAGCGAGGTGCGCATCGCCCTGCTGGCGTCGGATCCATCCACCCTAGCCGCCCTGACCGAGATGGTGGACGCCCTTCCCCTGCCTGCCCTGCTGCTGGTGGGTCTGCTCCTGGGCGTGGTCATCCTGGGGCTGAGCCTCTGGCTGGCCAAATCCTTGACCGCAGGCCTGCAGCGGGTGGTGGCCGGCACGCAGGAGCTGGCCGCGGGGAACATGGACTACCGGGTGCCTGTGGACGAGGGCATGCCGGCGGAGGTGGTCTCCCTGGCCCAGAGCTTCAACCAGATGGCGGACCAGGTGCAGCGGACCCGACAGGCCCAGCGGGATTTCGTGGCCAATGTGAGCCACGATCTGCGCACCCCGCTGACCAGCATCCACGGTTTCGCCCAGGCCCTGCTGGACGGCACAGCCAGCGATCCAGAGGCCCAGGAGCGGGCCGTGACCATCATCCACAACGAGGCCGGCCGCCTCAAGAACCTGGTCAACGAGCTCCTGGAGCTGGCCCGGCTGGACAGCGGCCGTCTCCAGCTCCACGCCCGGCCAGTGGATCTGTCCGAACTCCTCACCTGGCTCCTGGACTCCTACCAGCAGCGCTTCCACCAGGCCCAGATCAGCCTGGTTCGCCAGCTGAACGCCCGGCCACTGACGGTCTCTGGGGATCCGGACCGGCTGAACCGCATCTTCGCCAACCTGCTGGACAACGCCTTGAAGTACACTCCCCAGGGGGGCACAGTCACCGTGAGCCTGGCGCCCATCCAGGAAGGGGGAACGGCCTGGGCGGAGGTGGCCGTCACCGACACTGGGCCGGGCATCCCCCGGGAAGAGACGGCCAAACTCTTCGAGCGTTTCTACCGGCTGGACAAATCCCGCCGCCGGGATCACGGCTCGGGGCTGGGGCTGGCCATCGTCAAGGAGCTGGTGGTGGCCCACGGCGGGCAAGTGGGGGTGGAGAGCGTGGCCGGGTTGGGCAGCCGTTTCTGGGTGCGTTTCCCCCTGCTCCAAGGCCTGGAGCCGTCGGCCGAAAATGTCAGCTCCGAGTCCGCTTCCCCGCCGGAGGCGTGATAAAATAGTGACGTGATGATGCTGTGAGGCGCTAGGACGATTTCGTTCCGGAGAGATGATCCCTGCTGGAGGTGTGCCATGAGCGGTCATGTGGAGGTGAGGCGGCGGAAGTGGAGCGAGCTCAGCTCGCCTCAGCGCATGGGGGTCCTGCTCCTGGGCCTGGTGCAGTTCTCTCTCCTCCTCACCGCCCTCTGGGATCTGCGGCGACGCCCCCCGGAGCAGGTGCGGGGCAGCAAGCGGCTCTGGTTCGCCCTGGCCTTCGTCAACTGGATCGGTCCCCTGGCCTATTTCAAGTTCGGACGTCGTCGCTAGCGGGGGCGGCGTTGCCAGGGCAAAAACAGGAGGGGCGCCGAAGAGAGCGCCCCTTAGTTCTTTTCCCTGTTTTTTCCGCTCTTCCCTGTTTTGCTGCTCTCTCGGGCTCCGGGCCCAAGCGGCTCTCTTGCCAGGGCTCACCCTTTCCCGTCCCCTTGAGGGGAGGGGCCTGGAGGTGGGCAGACTGCCGCCGCCGCTTCCACCATCTGCTCGGAGACGGGCTGGAGCTCCTGTCGGAAGTAGCGGCGCTGGAAGAGATAGGCCACGTTGACCAGGCCGATCATCACCGGCACCTCGATGAGGGGGCCGATGACCGCGGCAAAGGCCGCGCCGGATTCGATGCCGAAGACAGCCACCGCCACAGCGATGGCCAGCTCGAAGTTGTTGCTGGCCGCGGTGAAGGCCAGGGTCGTGGTCTTGGAGTAGTCTGCGCCGATCCGTTGACCCATCCAGAAGCTGATCAGAAACATGATCACGAAGTAGAGGGTCAGCGGAATGGCGATGCGCACCACGTCCATGGGGATCTGGACGATGAGGTTGCCCTTGAGGCTGAACATGACCACAATGGTGAAGAGCAGGGCGAAGAGGGTCAGGGGGCTGATCCGGGGCACGAACTCCTGCTCGTACCAGCGGGCTCCCCTGGCCCGGCGCAGGAAAAAGCGGGTGGCGAAGCCGGCGATCATCGGAATGCCCAGATAGATGAAGACGCTGCGGGCGATCTCCCCGATGGTGATCTGAACCTGACTCCCCTCCATGCCGAAGAAGGGCGGCAACAGGGTGATGAACACCCAGGCATAGACGCTGTAGAAGAGCACCTGGAAGAGGCTGTTGAAGGCCACCAGCCCGGCCGCGTACTCGGTGTCACCGGCGGCCAACTCGTTCCAGACGATGACCATGGCGATGCAGCGGGCCAGGCCGATGAGGATCAGCCCCACCATGTACTCCGGGTAGCCTCGCAGGAAGAGCACGGCCAGCAGGAACATGAGCACTGGGCCCACCAGCCAGTTCTGGATCAGGGAGAAGCCCAAGATCTTGGTGTTGCGGAAGACCTCGCCCAGCTCCTCGTACTTCACCTTGGCGAAGGGCGGGTACATCATCAGGATCAGGCCGATGGCGATGGGGATGTTGGTGGCGCCCAGAGAGACCCGGTTGCTCAAGGACTGCACCCCCGCGGGGAAGAGCCATCCCAGCGCCACTCCTCCGGCCATGGCCAGGAAGATCCAGAGGGTCAGGAAGCGATCCAGGGTGGACAGTTGCTTCTTCACTGGCGTTTTGGGGCTTGGAACCACATTCGCGGCTTGGGTCATGTCTCCCTCCTCCTGGGAAAACCGGCTGCCAGGGCGGCGACTCAGTGGTCGCTGTACTGCGCCAGCAACGCCGGCGCCTTGCGGGCAATCGCATCCCGCACAGCTCGAAAAACGGCCATCACATCCTCTTCCTCGCCGGCGGCGGCCGCTGGATCCGGGAAGCCCAGGTGCGCCCGCTGCCCCGGGCCCAACCAGACGGGGCAGCGCTCCGCTGCATCGTCGCAGACCGTCACCACTAGATCGAACGACGCGTCGCGGAACTGGTCCACATGCTTGGAGCGCCCCTTGTGCTGGATGCCCAGCTCGGCCAGGGCCTGCAGGGCCTTGGGGTGGACATGGCCAGCCGGCGCCGTCCCCGCGGAGACAGCCTGCCAGCCATCGCCCAGTCGGGCGTTGACGATGGCCTCGGCCATCTGGGAACGGCAGGAATTGCCGGTGCAGAGGAAAAGGACTCGCTTCTTCTGTGGCATTCGCCTGCTCTCTCCCTTCCTCGGGCCTGGGGCGCCAGCGGGATGGTCTGCTCCCGGGTGGGGCTCCGGCTCTGGGGAACGATGGACGGAGATCGATGTTTGCGGCAGAACCTGGGAAAAGGGCTCCCAAGTTAGGCTCATTCGCTGCAGCGGGGGCATGGACAGGAGTCGCTGTAGCCCGCGCAGTCGTGCTCCTCATCCTCTGGAACCGGGCCCAGCACCAGCTCCAGGATGGCCTCCACTTGGGGATCGATCAGGTGGTAGAAGATGTTTGTGCCCCGGCGCTCGGCCCGGATCAGGTTGGCCTGGCGCAGATAGCGCAGCTGCTGGGAAACGTAGGGCTGGGGCTTCTGGAGCACCGCCTCGATGTGGCAGACGCATTCGGCCTGGCGGCGCAGGATGTCCAGGATCTGCAGGCGCACAGGATGGGCCAGCAGCTTGAACCGCTGGGCCGAGGCGACGTACTCTGGGCCTTCCGCGGCCGCCTCTTCCACGCTGGGGGTGCTGTCCACGGAGGGAAAAACGGGATGTAACGCCATGTTCGCTCCTGTCCTGGGCAGTGGCCGTCCTCTTTTTGCAGGCTCTCTCTGGCAAGATGGTGATGTACATGCAGAAAATGGCATATACTGATAGTTGCATGGATTGTACGGGATCCTCTTTCAAGCTGTCAAATAGGCTTCTCGGCCTCTCTCGACCTTCTCTCGGCCCTGTGGTTCCCGGTTCCCAGCTGCTCTCGGATCGACATTCTCGAGTCCAAGCTCTTGAGTTCAGGCTCTTGAGTTTAAGCTCTCGAGTCAACCTGGAAAGAAATCCACCTGGAAAGGGCGCTCCCTGTGACTGAAATGCCTGCCACGGAAGCCCAGCTTCCCTCCAGCCGCCACTCCTTTCCCCGCACCCTGGCCTACGCCTTCGGCATGTTCGGGGTGGCCCTCTCCTACCAGGCCTTCGTGGGCTGGAGCCAGTACTTCTACCTGGATGTGCTGGGCCTGGCTCCCCTGGCCATGAGCTGGGCCTGGACCCTCTTCACCCTCTGGAACATGGTGAACGACCCGGTGGCTGGCCAGCTCAGCGACCGCACCCGCACCCGCTGGGGCAAGCGCATCCCCTGGATCGCCGGACTGAGCCTGCCTTTGGGCCTCAGTTTCGCCCTCCTGTGGATGCCGCCGGAGAGTTTCGTGGCCCAGGGGGGACGGCTCTTCGGGGCCCTCTGGTGGTACTTCCTGGCCGCGCTCCTTCTCTTCGACACCCTCTGGTCGGCCATCACCATCAACTACGTGGCCCTCTTCCCCCAGATGTTCCCCAGCCAGGCGGAGCGGGCCAAGGTCTCCGGTCTGCGCCAGATGTTCTCCATCCTGGCGGTGATCATCGGCATCACCTTCACCGCGGAGATCGCCCAGGCCGTGGGCTGGGGACGCATGGGCCTGCTCCTGGGCGGCCTGACCACCCTGGCCTTCCTCGTCTCCCTGCTGGGCAGCCGGGAGAATCCCGCCCAGGAGGAACGGGAGATCCCGTTGCTGGAGTCCCTGGGCCGAACCTTTGCCAGCCGCTCCTTCCGCTGGTTCATCCTCATGAACCTGGCCGTGGAGTTCGTGCTGCTCATCCTGCCGGCCATCGTGCCCCTCTACGCCAAGTACGTCCTGGGGGAGACGGACGGCCTGCGCCAGGGTTTGCTCAGCGGAGCCGCCTTCCTGGTGGCCATTCCCTCCTTCTTCCTCTGGACCTGGGCCGCCCGTCGCTGGGACAGCCGCCGGGCCCTCATGGCCTCCTTGCTCCTCTTTGGCCTGACCCTCATTCCCCTGGCTTTCGTGGATCGCTTCGGCCAGGCGGTGACGGTGACCGGGCTGCTGGGGGTGGGGCTGGCCGGGCTGCTCATGCTGCGGGACGTCATGCTGGCCGACGTGATCGACGAGGACGCCATGCACTCCGGCGCCCGGCGGGAAGGCATGTTCTTCGGCATGAACGGCTTCGTCATTCGGGCGGCCTTCGCCTTCCAGGGGGTCCTCATCGGCAGCATGCTGGCCATCACCGGCTACGATCCCGCCCTGCCGGCCCAGCCCCCGGCCGTGGCCACAGGCCTCCGAGCCCTGATGGTCCTGGCCCCTTGGGCTGGGGTGTTGATCGGCCTCTTTGCCGCCTGGCGCTACCCCCTCCACGGCCCGCGCTTGGCTCAGGTCAAAGCCCAGGTCTACGGCTTCCTTCGCGAAAGGAGTGAAATATCATGATCGTTGCCACAGTCATCCTGCAGATCCTGCTGGTGGTGGGCGGCCCCTTCCTCCTGGGCTGGTGGATCCACCGCCGCTTCCGCGCCTCCTGGAGCTCCTGGGGCTGGGGCGCGTTGACCTTCACCGCCTCCCAGGTGCTCCTGCGCATCCCCCTCCTGGCCGTGATCACCATCGCCCTCCGAGGCCGTTTCTCGGGCATGGATCCGGACGCGGCCTTCTGGATCAACCTGGTGGCGCTCACCGTCAGCGCCGGCCTCTTCGAGGAGGTGGGGCGCTACCTGGTCATGCGCTACCTGGCCAAGAACGTGCGCAGCTGGCGGGAAGGGGTCATGTTCGGCGTGGGCCATGGAGGCATCGAGGCCATCCTGCTGGTGGGCCTGACCGCGGCGGTGAACCTGGTCCTGATCCTGGCTGGGGAGCGGCTCCTGCCCCTGTTGCAGAGCGCCAGCCCGGAGCAGACCCAGCTTCTCCAGGAGCAGATCCAGGCCCTGCGCGCCATGGCCTGGTGGATGCCCTTCCTGGGGGTGTGGGAGCGGGTGCTGGCCATCACCTTCCACGTCTCCGCCTCTCTGCTGGTGTTGAGGGGGGTGGTGCTCGGGGAGCAGCGCTGGCTCTGGCTCTCGGTCCTCTGGCACACCCTCTTCAACGCCGTGGCTGTGCTGGCCATCCGCTACACCAACCCGGTGGCCACCGAGGGCCTCCTCACCCTGGTCACCCTCCTGGCTGTGGTCATCATCCTGGGCAG
>CAYQEB010000042.1:24232-29463 GCA_964416395.1 uncultured Caldilineaceae bacterium
CCGGTCGGCTGCACTGTTTCGGCCACGATCTTTTCACCTCTCAGATCTGTCCCTGAAATTCATCGCTAGGAGGACGTAGTGCGGGTAAGCTGCTTCCAAGAAAACCTCGCCAAAGGACTCTCCATCGTGGGGCGAGCGGTCTCCTCTCGCAGCACCCTGCCTGTGTTGGGCAACATCCTGCTGGAAGCCAAGGACAATCAGCTGCGCCTGGCCGCCACCAACCTGGAGATCGGCATCAACTGCTGGATCGGCGCCCGGGTGGAGGACGAAGGGGCCATCACGGTGCCGGCCCGTCTCCTGACCGAGTTCGTCAACAGCCTGCCCCCGGAGCGGATCGACCTGGAGCTGGCCGTCCGCACCCAGACCCTGCACCTCCAGTGCGCCCGCTACGACGCCAACATCAAGGGCATCGACGCCGCGGAGTTCCCCATCATCCCCACCGTGGACAACGGCAGCGGCCCGGAGGAGACCGCGGAGGGGCTGGAGGGCAGCACCATCGCCCTGGAGACCACCGGCCTGCGCAAGATGATCGACCAGGTGATCTTCGCCGCGGCCACCGACGAGAGCCGACCCACCCTCACCGGCGTGGAGGTGGCCTTCAAGGGGGATCGCCTGACCATGGCCGCCACGGACGGTTATCGCCTGAGCGTGCGCAGCGTGGAGCTGGACCAGCCCTTCCAGGAGGAGATCACCGTCATCGTCCCGGCCCGCAGCCTGGGCGAGCTGGCTCGGGTCCTGGCCGACGCGGACGACGAGCAGCCGGTTCAGGTCACGGTGACCCAGGCCCGGAACCAGATCCTCTTCCGGGTGCAGGGCAAAGGAAACCAGGCCCGAGGCGCTTTCCACAAGGTGGACATCGTGAGCCAGCTCATCGACGCTCGCTTCCCGGACTACCGGGCCATCATCCCCAAGAGCTACCAGACCCGCACCGTGGTGGACACCCAGGAGCTGCTGAAAGCCGTGCGGGTGGCCCACCTCTTCGCCCGGGACAACGCCAACATCGTGCGCCTGAAGGTGATCCCCACCAACGGAGAGAATCCTGGCGCGGTGCAGCTCATCGCCACCAGCGCGGAGATGGGGGACAACGTCAACGAGCTGGACGCCATGGTGGAAGGGGACGAGCTGGACATCGCCTTCAACGCCCGCTACCTCATCGATGTGCTCAGCCAGATCGACCGGCCCCAGGTGGTCCTGGAGACGACCCAGCCCACCCGGCCCGGCGCCATCCGCCCAGTAGGCATGGGCGCCGAGGAGTTCCTGCATGTGGTCATGCCCATGCACCCGCCCCGCTGACGCCGCTTCCGGCTGCAGAGGCCCAAGAACCGAGAGTTGACCGGGGTGCACATCCGTGCACCCTTTTTCCATGCCCCACCACACGGAGGGAAGAGGAGCCAAGCCATGACCACCCACCACGGAAGCGCCTGGCAGGGCCGCCACCAGGGCAAGGACGCCCTGCGGGAGCGGATCTGGAGCCAGCTCAAGGAGACCGACTCGGTCTGGCGGGAGCCCTTCGGCCACATCCCCGCCTTCCGAGGCGCGGAGGAGGCCGCGGACCGCTTGGCCGCCCTGCCCATCTGGCAGCGGGCCCAGGTCATCAAGTGCAACCCGGACACGCCCCAGATCCCTGTGCGCCTGCGGGCCCTCCAGCAGGGGAAGCGCCTCTACATGGCCGTGCCCCGGCTCGTCAGCGAACGCTGCTTCGTGGAGCTCCTGCCCCAGGAGCTGGCGGAGCGGGGCGTGGACCTGGCCGAGGCCGCCACGGCCCAGGGCGCGCTGGCCCACGGACGTCCGGTGGCCTTCGAGGAGATGCGGCCCATCGACCTGGTGGTGACGGGCTGCGTGGCTGTGACCCGATCCGGGGGACGCACGGGCAAGGGGGCCGGTTTCGCCGACCTGGAGCTGGGCATCCTGCGGGAGTTCGGCCTGGTGGGGCCCGAGACCCCCATCGTCACCACGGTGCATCCCCTGCAGCTGGTGGACGATGGGGAGGCGCCCCTGGAGCCCCACGACTGGCCCCTGGACTGGATCGTCACCCCGGACGAGGTCATCGAGACCCACACCCCCTTTCCCCGGCCCACGGGGCTGGACTGGGCCCGGGTGCGGCCGGACCAGCTGGCCAGCATCCCCATCCTGGCCAAGCTGCGGGAGAGATGGGCTGGCACGGCCCGGGAAGGAGGCCCGGCGTGACGGTCACCGGCCTGGATCATGTGCAACTGGCCATGCCCCCAGGCGGGGAAGGGGAGGCCCGCCGCTTCTATGGCCAGCTCCTGGGCCTGGCGGAGATCCCCAAGCCAGCGCCTCTGGCGACCCGAGGCGGCTGCTGGTTCGCGGCGCCAGGAACCGAGGTGCACCTGGGCGTGCAGCCGGATTTCGTCCCGGCCCGCAAGGCCCATCCCGCCTTCCGGGTGGCGGATCTGGACGCCCTGGCCGCCCGCCTCACCGCGGCCCAGGTTCCGGTCACCTGGGACCAGGCCCTGCCTCAGGTGCGCCGCTTCTACGCGCCGGACCCCTTCGGCAACCGCCTGGAGTTCCTCCAGGAAGGCCAGGGCATCCGCCAGCGTCGAGAAGCCGGGGAGGCCCACCTGGAGAGCCCGGAGGCGGGCGAGGGAGGCTAGATGGTCGAGGGAACGTCCGGCCCGAACCGAGCCCAGCGGGCCACCGGGGTCCGCTCCCCCCTGCCCGGCTACCTGGCCTTGCTGGTCTTCAGCGCCGGCGGGGTGACCCTGGGCGTGGAGCTGAGCGCGGCCCGGCTCCTGGACCCTTGGTTCGGCAACAGCCAGGTGGTCTGGGCCAGCCTCATCGGCCTCATTCTCCTCTACCTGGCCCTGGGGGCCTGGCTGGGAGGGCGTCTGGCGGACCGTTTCCCCAGCCTCACCGGCCTGCTCTTCCTCAGCACCCTGGCGGGCCTGGGTGTGGCCTTGATCCCCGCCCTCAGCCCGGGGATCCTGCGCCTGGCCGCCCTGGGCCTGGCCGACTTTGCGCCGGGCCTCCTGGCTGGATCCCTGCTGGCTGTGCTCCTCCTCTTCAGCCTGCCGGTGATCCTCCTGGGCGGGGTGAGCCCCTGGGCCGTGCGCCTGGCCGTGGACGACCTGGCCCAGACTGGCCGGGTGGCCGGGCGCCTCTACGCCATCGCCACGGCCGGCAGCATCCTGGGCACCTTCCTGCCTGTGCTCTGGCTCATCCCCAGCTACGGCACCCGCTGGACCTTCCACATCCTGGCCGGGTGGCTGCTCCTGGTGACGCTCGTCGGCGCGCTGATGAACGCCCGGACCCGGCGAGTGGCCTGGGTCCCGGCCCTGGCCCTGGCGGCGGTCCTGCTCCTGGCCCTGCTCACGGACCCGTCCCGGGTGCGGGCGGGGCTGGACGATGGCCGTTCGGGCACGCTGATCTACGAGGACGAGAGCCTCTACAACTACATCGCGGTGCGCCAGTGGGGCAGCGAGCGCCACCTGAAACTCAACGAGGGGGTGGGCATCCACAGCGTCCACCACCCGGAGAGCCTGCTCAGCCAGGGCATCTGGGACTACTTCCTGCTGGCCCCCCTCTTTCGCCCGGCCCCGGCCGGCCCGCCCCAGGACGACCAGGTGCTCATCCTGGGCCTGGCCGGGGGCACGGTCAGCCAGCTCTACACGGCCATCTACGGCCCCCTGCCCATCACCGGCGTGGAGCTGGACCCCCAGATCCTGGAAGTGGGCCGGCGCTACTTCGACCTGGACCAGCCCAACCTCACCGCCATCCCTGGGGACGCCCGGCGCTGGCTCCAGCAGCAGCCCCCGGAACGCCGCTTCGACCTGGTGCTGGTGGACGCCTACCGGCCGCCCTACATCCCCTTCCACCTGACCACGGTGGAGTTCTTTCGCCTGGTGCGGGCCCACCTGAGTTCCCGGGGCGTGGTGGCCATCAACGTGGGCCGGACTCCGGACAACTTCGCCCTGGTGGACGCCCTGGCCCGGACCCTGGCCCAGGTCTTCCCCACGGTGCTGGCGGTGGACGAACCGGGCCCGCCGGACGCCCTGGGCAACTCCCTGGTGGTGGCCACGATCCAGCCCGTCACCCTGGCGGATCTGCGGGCCAACGTGGCCGCCCTCCCCGACACCCTGGACCCGGAGTTCCGGGCCTTTGCCCGCCAGGCGGTGGCCTACGCCCGGGAGCCCATCCCCGGCCCGGATGCGCCCATCTTCACCGACGACCGGGCCCCGGTGGAGCAGGTGGTGCACGGCATCATCTGGGATTTCATGGTCCGCTGAGGGGCGAAGCGACAGGGACTGGATCGCGAAAAGAGAGGCGTGGGAAGTGGATGCACTCCCACGCCTCTCCTGTTTGGATCAGCTCCTGCCTGGATCCGCTATCTTCGGTTCCCGGGCGTTGGGCCCTCGACCCGGGCTACTGGCCGCCCAGGAGCTGGCCCAGGTCGATGTTGAGGCCGCCACTGGCGCCCTTGCCGCCCACCTGGGGCATGTACTGGGCGATCTTGCGGGCCAGCTTGTCCAGGGGCATGGTCTGGAGCCAGACCTTGCCCGGCCCTCGCAGGGTGGCCAGGAAGAGTCCCTCGCCGCCCAGGAGGATGTTCTTGAAACCCTTGACCATCTGCAGGTCGAAGTCCACGCTGGGCTCGAACATGGCCACATGGCCTGTGTCCACCCGCAGCAACTCACCCGGGGCCAGCTCCTTCTCCACCAGCTCCCCGTCGAAGTTCACGAAGGCCACGCCTGGTCCGGTCAGCTTCTGGAGGATGAACCCTTCGCCGCCGAAGAGGCCGGCCCCGATCTTCTTGCGGAAGTGCATGTCCAGATCCACGCTCTTCTCTGCACACATGAAGGAGTCCTTCTGGACGATCATGGTCTGGCCCTCCTCCAGGTGCAGGTCCAGGATGGAGCCGGGGAACTCGCCGGCGAAGGCGATCTCCCCTTCGCCCTGCTCCACGTAGTAGTCCACGATGAAAAGGGACTCGCCGCTCAGGGCTCGCTTGAACATCCTGCCCAGCCCGCCGCCGGTGTGGGTCTGCATCTCCACCTCCTGGCTCATCCAGCTCATTCCGCCGGAAGAGGAGTAGATGCGCTGGTCGGGGGTCAGCTTGATGATGGCCACAGGGAGGACGGTGCCTTCAATTCGGTACTCTAGGGACATGGTGTGAGCTCCTTTGATGATGTTTCATGGGGAATGCCTGGGACGATCTGGACAGCGATGTCTGTCACCTGCGGGTGCACATTGGGGGTGCACATTGGGGGTGC
>CAYQEB010000042.1:29563-33040 GCA_964416395.1 uncultured Caldilineaceae bacterium
GGGTGCACATTGGGGGTGCACATTGGGGGTGCGGCATTGAGGAGTACGCATCGGAAGACGGAAAGGTTTCCTGGACGTCATCCCCGTGGCCTGCTTTGCGGCGGCTCGTCCTGTCAACGGAGGCAACCTGGGCCAGCCGAAATTTCCGGAAATTTTGACAAACCCTGTCTCGTATGATAGGCTAACCGAATCTGACAATCAAATAGGAAGATTGCTCTTATCCAGAGTGGGGGGAGGGAACGGCCCGATGATCCCCCGGCAACCTGCTGGAGCCCCGGTTTTCGGTTGCTGATTCTGTGGTACGCTCGCCATCCAGCGGCAGGGACGGAACGGTCCAGCTGCTGGGCTTGGCCCCGACACAGGGCCAAGGATGGGCGGATCCCCAGCGATCAGCACCCAGGGCGCACAGGCTGGTGCCAAGTCCGACAGACCGCGTGGCCGGTCTGGAAGATGAGAGTCCCGTCGCCTACACCGACCCTCTTGGATAACAGCCGAGAGGGTCTTTCTTTTGCTCCCGGCCTGCCTTCCCACCCTTTCGCGACCGGAGCAAGCTTTTCCAGCACATCCAGGAGCACCGAACCATGCGCAGTGTCCTTTGGGAGGAGAACCAACTCAAGCTCATCGACCAGCGCCTGCTGCCAGCCCAGTTCCGGATCCTGGCCTTCGACACCCCGGAGGAGGTGGCCCAGGCCATCCGGGAGATGGTGGTGCGGGGAGCGCCGGCTATCGGCGCGGCCGCGGCCTTCGCCATGGTCCTGGCGGCCCGCACCAGCACCGCCGCCACCCGGGAGGATCTCCTGGCGGACCTGCGCCGGGCCAAGGAGACCCTGGACGCGGCCCGGCCCACCGCGGTGAACCTGAGCTGGGCCACGGCCCGCCTGCTGGAGGTGGCGGAAGCCCTGACCGACGCGGATCCGGACACCATCCGCCGAGCCCTGCTGGCGGAGGCCCAGGCCCTGGCCGATGAGGACGTGGCCGTCAACCGGCGCATCGGCTTCCACGGCGCGGCGGTGGTCCCGGATGGGGCCAACCTGCTTCACCACTGCAACACCGGCCGCCTGGCCACAGTGGACTTCGGCACCGCCCTGGGGGTGATCTACGCCTGCCAGGAGCAGGGCAAGCAGATCCACGTCTGGGTGGATGAGACCCGGCCCCGGCTCCAGGGCGCTCGGCTCACCGCCTGGGAGCTCATGCAGGCGGAGGTGCCCATGCACCTGATCGTGGACAACGCGGCCGGGCATCTCATGCGCACCGGCCAGGTGGACGTGGTGGTCTTCGGTGCGGACCGAGTGGCGGCCAACGGGGACGTGGCCAACAAGATCGGCACCTACAAGCTGGCCGTGGTGGCCCGGGAGAACGGCATCCCCGTCTACTGCGCGGCCCCCACCAGCACGGTGGACCTGAATCTGGCCCACGGGGACCAGATCCCCATCGAGGAGCGAGGGCCGGAGGAGGTGCTCCAGATAGGCGGCGCGCCCATCGCACCGGAGGGGGCGCCGGTCTACAACCCCGCCTTCGACGTGACCCCCCACCGCTACATCACTGGGATCGTCACCGAGGAAGGGATCTGCTATCCACCCTTCACCCAGAGCCTGAAGGCGGCCAAGGAGCGAGCCGAGGCGCGCATGGCGGAGCAGCGGCGAGAGCGGCTGGAGCGGCTGCGGAGAGGTGGCTGAGCCATGAACGGACTGAAACGCATCTGCGTCTACTGCGGGGCCAGCCCGGGTCGCCTGCCCGTCTACCAGCAGGCCGCCCAGGAGCTGGGAGCGGCCATCGCCCGGCGAGGGCTGGCCCTGGTCTACGGCGGCGGCACGGTGGGGCTCATGGGAGCAGTGGCCCGGGCCGTCCAGGAAGGGGGAGGCCAGGTCATCGGCATCATCCCGGAGGCCCTGACCCAGAAGGAGCTCTCCGGCGGGGTCATCGGGGAGCTCATCGTGGTGGACACCATGCAGACCCGCAAGGCCCGGATGCTGGCCATGGGGGACGCCTTCGTGGCCCTGCCTGGCGGCTTCGGCACCCTGGAGGAGCTCTTCGAGACGGTGGCTGGGGCCCAGGTGGGCCTGCACCGCAAGCCCACGGGCCTGCTCAACGTGGCCGGCTACTACGATCCCCTGCTGGCCGTGGTGGAGCAGGGCATCCAGGAGGGCTTCATCCGGCCCCAGTACCGGGATCTGCTGGTGGTGGAGGCGGATCCCGAGGCCATCCTGGACCGACTGGCCCAGCATCAGCCTCCGGCCAGCCTCATCCAGTGGACCACGCCGTCGCCCTCCCACAACCAGCATGGCGGGGACTCGGACGGCTGATCCAGGGCCCTCCTGCTGGTGGTTTGACGCCCTGACCCGATGCCCGGCCAGGGGACCGACGCGGTTGTCCCGGGTTCACGTTCTGCCCGTTTCCGACTGTTTTTCGCCTTTCGTCTTCACTTTTTCACAAACCGAGTTCGCTTTTTCACAAGTCGAGAACTGTCCATGACCATCGTTGTCACCGGCTCTATCGCCTACGATTACCTGATGAACTTTCCCGGCCGCTTCACCGAGCACATCCTGCCCGAGAAGCTGGAACGGCTCAGCGTCAGCTTCCTGGTGGACGACATGGTGCGTCACCGGGGCGGCGTGGCCCCCAACATCGCCTACTCCATGAAGCTCCTGGGCGGGGATCCGATCATCCTGGGGACCGTGGGCCAGGATTTCGGCGATTACCGGCGCTGGCTGGAGGAGAACGGCCTGCGCACGGACCACATCGTGGAGATCCCTCACAAGTTCACCGCCAGCTTCTTCGTGAGCACGGACCAGGACCAGAACCAGATCGCCAACTTCTACACCGGGGCCATGGCCGACGCCAGGCGCGTCACCCTGGCCAGCCGGGGCCTGACCGACGCGGACCTGGTGGTCATCAGCCCCAACGACCCCGAGGCCATGCTCAATTACGCCGCAGAGGCCCAGGAGCTGGGCATCCCCTACGCCTACGATCCCAGCCAGCAGACTGCCCGGCTCAGCGGCGAGGATCTGCGGCGCAGCATCCCCGGCGCGGCCTACCTGACGGTGAACGAGTACGAACTGGCCATGATCCAGGAGAAGACCGGCTGGGATCTGGACACCATCCGGGCCTCGGTGCAGGTGCTCATCGTCACCGAAGGGGACAAGGGCAGCGTGGTCTTCACCCGAGAGGAGGCGGTGCGCATCCCCACGGCCCAGCCGGAGCGCATCGCGGAGCCCACCGGCGCAGGGGACGCCTACCGGGGAGGCTTCTTCGCCGCCCGCCGCGTGGGCCTGCCCTGGGATGTGAGCGGCCGGGTGGGGGCCCTGTGCAGCACCTACGTCCTGGAGCAAGTGGGGACCAGCAACCATCGCTTCACCCTGGACGAGTTCATCCAGCGCTACCAGGCCACCTTCGGTCCGGAGCCCCGGCTGGCCCGGCTGGCCCAGGCCGAGACCATGGCCGGATGAGGGCGTCCGCCATGTCCGCCACCCTGACCTT
>CAYQEB010000043.1:0-12601 GCA_964416395.1 uncultured Caldilineaceae bacterium
GAGGCTCAGCTGCTGCGCTGGACCACGAAGGCGCACAGCCCCAGGAGGGATTCCCGGCTGGGGCTGGCGGGGAAGCCCTGGAGGGCGGCCACAGCCTGCTCCAGGAAGGTCACAGCCTCCTGGCGAGCGGCGGGGATGGCCCGGCTGCGGCGAACCGCGGCCACCACCTGCTCCACCACCCGGGCCAGTTCCTGGCTGTCCCCCCCTTCGTGGGCCTGGCGGGCCTCCTCCAGCCGAGCCACCAGACTCTCCGGGGCTGGATGTTCCTGCAGGAAATAGAAGAAGGGCAGGGTCAGGGTGCCCTGGCGCAGGTCACTGCCGGCTGGCTTGCCCAGGGTCTCCTGGTCTCCCACGAAGTCTAGGATGTCGTCCATGATCTGGAAGGCCATGCCGAAGTGGTAGCCGTAGGCCTTGAGTTGGGCCACCTGCTCCTCGGGCAGGCCCACCAACACCCCAGCCGCCTCCGTGGCCGCGCTGAAGAGGCTGGCCGTCTTGGCGTAGATGCGCCGGTAGTAGTTCTCCCGCTCCTGCTGGTAGTCGTTGCGGTCGAAGAGCTGGCGCAGCTCCCCATCCACGATGGTCTGCAGGGTGTCGCTGAAGAGGCGGATCACCCGCATGTTCTCCGTCTGGGCCGCGAAGAGCGCCGCCCGGGCGAACATGTAGTCCCCGGCCAGGACCGTGGCCCCCTGGCTCCAGGTGGCGTTGAGGGTGGGCGCGCCTCGGCGCAACAGAGCCCCGTCGATGACGTCATCGTGGACCAGCGTGGATGTGTGGAGCATCTCCACGGCGGCGGCCAGCGCAATGAGCCGACGATAGGTGGCCCGGTCCGGCCCAGGATGGCGCAATCCCCCGGCCAGGAGGGCCAGAGCCGGGCGCAGCCGCTTGCCCCCGTTGCGGATGAGCTCAATGAAGGCGTCGGCCAGGGGAGCGAAGGCGGAGGATTCCACCGTCTTCATCTTCTCTTCCACCAGGTGCAGGCCCGGCCGCACAGGCGCCAGAAGTTGCCGGATGTCCTGGGCGCTCTCCCACCAATCCATGGGACCCGTCTTCGTCTCCAGCGTCGATCCCGCCAGGCTCGCCCCCACCCCGGTCGCGCCGTTGCGGAAACGCCCGTTCACAGAGCCGGACAGGCTGGATCGCTCACTGGTTGGCATGGATCGAGGGCTGGGTTGCGGTTTCGACACCGGGTCGATTCTCCAATCCGAAAAATTGCCGGGCCACAGCTGTGGTGATCTGGGCCACATCCTGGGGGGAACGGCCGGTCAACGCCGCCACTCGGCGGCAGACCAGGGCCACGTAGGCCGGTTCGTTGCGCTTGCCCCGGTGGGGGTGAGGGGCAAGGTAAGGGGCGTCCGTCTCCAGCATGAGCCGATCCAGACGCAGCCTGGGCACAAGCTGGTGGAGGCTACGGGCGTTCTTGAAGGTGACCGGCCCTCCCAGGCCCAGGACGAAGTTCCAGCCGTAGGCCCGCTGAGCCAGGGCCTCGTCCCCGGCGAAGGCGTGGAGCACCCCAGCGAAGGGGCGCTGGGCCAGAGGCGAACGGCGAAACGCCTGGCTCGTCACCCACTCCTCCAGGATCGCGGCCACCTGCTCCGTGGCCTCCCGGTTGTGGATGATCACCGGCAGGCCCAGCTCCTGGGCCAGGGTCAGCTGGGCCTGGAAGGTGGGAATCTGCCGGGCCAGGGGCACGGTGTCCCAGTGGGTGTCCAGGCCGATCTCACCGATGGCCACCACCCTGGGATGTGCAGCCAGGCGCCGCAGCTCGGCCAGGGCGGCCTGGTCGAAGTCCATGCTGCTGTTGGGGTGGACCCCCACCGCGGCGTAGACCTCCGGGAACTCCTGGGCCAGGGCGATGGCTCGGCGGCTGTGCTCCAGGTCGATGCCTGGGTTCACCAGGAACTGCACCCCTGCAGCTCGGGCCCGGCCCACAACCGCCGCCCGATCCGGGTCAAACTGGGGCAGATCCAGGTGGCAGTGGCTGTCCACCAGGGGGGTGACGGGCTCGATTTTCACCTCTTTCCGCTGGCTGGACGCCATTTCCCCACGCTCCTTTAGCCCGGGCCACTCAAGTTTGTTCATTTTATCACAGGGAAAATGGGGTGCAAAGTAAATCACAATCCAAAGCAGGCTGGTCGGGGGCGGGCCCAGCAGGCCGCCGAGCCGGCCGTTGCGCCCCCCAGCCCCCTGGAAAGCAAGACGCGGCAGGCCAGGACGACCTGCCACGTCTCGTTCGGTGTTCCAGGCGCTAGGCGATGCCCGCCAGCTTCATTCCGTCCTCCAGGATCTTCTTCACCGCCTCGGGCGAGGTGGTCTCGGTGTAGACCCGGATCAGGGGCTCCGTGCCGGAGAAGCGGACCAGGAGCCATCCCCCGTCCTCCATGACGAACTTGTAGCCGTCCAGGGTGATCTTGTCCACCACCTTGACGCCCCCCAAGGTCAAACCCTCGATGGAGACCTCGTCCAGGCGTTTCTTGGCCGCCTGCTTCGTGGCCTCGTCCTTGAGGGGCGTGTCGATGCGGCCGTAGTAGTGGGGGCCCACCAGCTCGAAGAGGGTCTCGATGAGCTGAGTGGGGGTCTTGCCCGTGCGCACCATGAGATCCAGCAGGTAGAGGTTGGCCAGGATGCCGTCCCGCTCGGGCACGTGTCCCCGGAAGGCGTAGCCGCCGCTCTCCTCGCCGCCGATCATGGCGTTGTGCTCCAGCATGGCCGGGGCCACGTACTTGAAGCCCACGCCGGTGTTGATCACCGGCACGCCGTAGATCTCCCCCAGCTTGTCCAGCATGGAGGTGGTGCTGATGGTCTTGACGATGGGCCCTCGCTCGCCCCGCACCTCCAGCATGTAGTAGGCCAGGAGCCCGTAGACCCGCAGCTGGTCCACGAACTGGCCATGTTCGTCGCCGAAGCCGCAGCGGTCCGCGTCCCCGTCCATGATGCAGACGCAGTGGGCCCCTTCCCGACGGCCTGCCGCCAGGCCCGCGTCCACATTGGGCGGAATGGGCTCCGGACGGCGCATCTCCGGGAAGATGGGGTTGCGTTGGTTGTGGATCTCGATGATCTCTGTCTTGCCCCCACCCAGGATAGTGGTGAGCCAACCCGCCCCGTTGCCCCACATGTCGTCCACCACGATGCGCAGCCCCGCCTGCTTGATGGGCCGCACGTCGATGAGGCGGTTGAGCTGGGCCAGATAGTCCGGCTTTGGGTCGAAGTAGCGGATGCGGCCCTGCTTCAGTCCCTCCTCCAGAGGGATGCGCTGGATGGCGGCCAGGTCCCCGGCTGCGGGGATGCGGGCCTCGATCTGGCTCAGCCCATCCGGAGGGATGGCGCCGCCGTGCTCGTCCCGCACCTTGAAGCCGTTGTCCTCGGGTGGGTTGTGGCTGGCGGTGATGTTCACCGCGCCCACGGCCTTCTGGGCCACCACGCTGTAGCTGATGGTGGGCGTGGGGGTGGGCCCGTCCGTGAGCAGCACCTGGAAGCCGTTGCCGGCCAGGACCTCGGCCACGGCCGCGGCGAAGTGCTCCCCGGAGAAGCGCTTGTCGTGGCCCACCACCACAGACCGGCCCTGGAGCCCCTGGTCCTTCAGGTAGCTGGCGAAGCCCTGGGCGCAGCGCCGCACGTTGGCGTAGGTGTAGTTCTCGGCCATGCGGCCTCGCCAGCCGTCCGTGCCGAATTTGATGTCGCTCATACTCGCTCCTTTGCTCCGGTGGTCATGTCGGGACATGTCTGGCTGTTGGGAAAGCCCGGGAAGCTCGGCAAAGCGCACGGCAAATTGCACATCGAACTATTGCATCAAATTGTACAGCGAAAGGCCAACTCCCAGGCAGATCATCCTGCCCAAGTATAGCATGGCCGCCGCCAATTGGCGGATCGATGGAGCGGGCCGGAAACGTTTCTCGCCAGCGAAGCTCGCTGCTTCCACCTTCCGGCCAACCTCCCTTTGCCGCCCAAGCTTCGATCCTCCACTCCGGCTTCCTGACATCCCTGGATCCGGCCTAGATCCGGTGCGCCGGCGCGTACGCCGGATCCGTCAGGGCCGGGCGGTCCACCCGAAAGGCGGAGATGTCGTGCTCCGTGGCCCCGTCCAGGGCCAGCTGGCTCAGGATCCGCCCCAGGAGGCTGGCGAACTTGTAGCCATGCCCTGCACCCACCGCCACCAGGATGGCCGGTTGCTCCGGCAAGGGCCCCAGGACGAAGTCCCGGTCCGGCGGCAGGGTGTAGAGGCAGGTCTTGGTGGCCAGCTTCGGCCCCAGGAAGCGGGGGATGTGGGCTGCCAGCCACTCGTCCAGGAACCGCTCCCGGACCGGGTCCGGCTGGAAGGTGCGGCTCTCCGACGTCACCGCCGGCCCGGCCGCGTCGATGCCCGCCTTGGTGGCCACCTGGCCGTAGACCGGGAAGCCGTAGATGTCCTTCTCCTCCTTCCAGATGAAGATGGGAAAGCGCCGAGGCGAGAACTCCTTCAGGTGAGGCGTGGCGTAGTAGGTGACCTGCTCCTGGGTCACGGTGAGGGGCAGGGAGCGCCCCACCGACGCCAGCAGCTGCCGGGTCCACGCCCCCGCGGTGACCACCAGCCGCCGGGCGGAGAAGGTCCCGCGGGCGGTCTCCACCTGGACCCCATCGGAGCTCGGACGGATGGCCTGCACCGGGCACTCCTCCAGGATGGTGGCGCCCCGGGCCCGGGCCAGGGCCTGATGCACGGCCATGCCCTTGCCAGCATCCACCAGGCCGGCCTGGGGCTCGTAGAGGGCCATCATCTCCTGGTCCGAGCGGAACTGGGGGAAGCGGTGGGTCAGCTCTCGGTGATCCAGCCGCTCGTAGGCCACGCCGGCCGCGTCCATGGCCTGGGCGTAGCGCTCCACATCCTCCCGGAAGGGGCCCTGGGCATGGGCGATCTCCAGGCCGCCGCAGCGCAGCACCAGGGGCACGTCCGACTCCTCCTCCACCGCGGCCCAGGCGGTGTAGCTGTGAGGGGCTAGCCGGGTGTACTTGGCGTCGTGGTACATGAGGCGGATGATCCGGGAGTGATCCTGGGAGCCGCCCCGGTCGTGGTCCAGGCGGAACTGCTCCAGGCCCAGGACGTCCTGGCCCAGGCGACGGGAGAGCCAGTAGAGGGCCCCGCTGCCGATGCCGCCGCAGCCCAGCACGATGGTGTCGAATTCGGTTCGCATGGTCTTTTCCTTTCGGGAACTGAGAGCTAGAAGTTGGGAGTTGGTGGTACAGGGCGCCCCGTGGCGTCATCGTCGGGTCGTCCAGCCTTCCCGCCTACCCGTAGAGATCCGCGCCGGCCAGCTCCTGCCTGCGCCGAGCGATGAAGGCCTCCAGCGCCTCTTCCAGGCCTGGATCCAGGGGTGGGGGTTCGTACTGGGCCAGCAGGGTCTTCCAGAGCCGGTTGGCCCGACGAGGTGCGTCCAGCCCCCCGGCTTCCTGCCAGCTCTCGAAGGGCTGCCGGTCGCTGAGGAAGGGTTGGTAGAAGGCGGTGGCGTAACGGGCCTGGGTGTGGGGCGTGCCCAGGTGATGGCCTCCAGGCCCCACCGCCTGGATGGAGGCCAGGGCCAGGCTCTCCTGGTCCACGGGGAAGCCCTGGAGGAAGCGGTGGAACATGGCCAGGTTCTCCGCATCCATGAGGAACTTCTCCAGGGAGACGGTCAACCCGGCCTCCAGCCAGCCCACCGCATGGAGGACGAAGTGGGTGTGGGCCAACACGCTGGGCCAGATGGACCAGGCGGTCTCGTAGGCGGCCTGGGCGTCCGGCAGCTTGGAGCTGTTCAGCGTGCCGCTGCCCCGGTAGGGCAGGCCGTAGCGCCGGGCCATCTGACCGCCCACAATGGCGGCCCAGGCTCCTTCCGGCGTGCCGAAGGCGGGGGCGCCGGATTTGAGGTCCGCGTTGGTGGTGAAGCCCCCGTAGATCACCGGCGCGCCGGGGCGCACCAGCTGGGTCAGGGCGATGCCGGCCAGGGCCTCTGCGTTTTGCTGGGCCAGGGCTCCAGCCAGGGTCACCGGCCCCATGACCCCGGCCAGGATGAAGGGAGTGATGATGGTCACCTGGCCGGCCCGGGCGTAGCTGATGAGCCCGCCCAGCATGCGGCTATCGTAGCGCAGGGGGCTGTTCACGTTGATCACCCCGCCGATCACCGGCCCATCCTGGGGCAGCTCCCCGCCGAAGACCAGGCGCGCCACGGCCAGCGCGTCCTGGGGGATGACCCGGCCGTGGGCGGCCTCCATGAGCGCCTTGTCGCTCAGGGTGACGGCGAGACGCAGGCGCTCCAGATGGCGCAGGGGTACGGGCACGTCGTGGGGGACCACCAGCTGCTCCCCGGCCGTGTGGAGGAGGTTGCACATCTGGGTCAGCTTCACCAGGGTGGCGTAGTCGTCCAGGACGCCGGGCCGCCGTCCCCGGTCCAGGTCCTGGACGAAGACCGTGCCACCGTTGGGGGCGAAGGCCAGGGCGTCCCCGCCTATGACCAGGCTGCGGGCCGGGTTGCGGGCATGCCAGGTGAAGGCGCTGGGGGCCTGGCTCACCGCCTCCATGACCAGCTCCCGATCTAGCCAGGCGTGTCGAGCCTCCCGATCCACCTTGGCCCCGGCCCGGGCCAGGATGTCCAGAGCCTCGTCGTCCAGGAAGTCCAGCCCCACCTCCTCCAGGATGGTCATGGAGGCCTGGTGGATCGCCTCCACCTGCTCCGGGTCCAGGAACTCCAGAGGCGGCAGGAGTGAGCGGGGCTGTTCCTGGGGCAGGCGGAAGAAGGGAGACCGGGCTCGGCTCCGGCGCTGGCGAGCTCGTCGAGCCGCCCGCTCCCCTCGGCTCAGCTTGGCTCCTCCGGTCTCTGTCATGGCGCCCTCCCTTCCCAAAGGCCTGGCCGCAGGGGGTGGAGCTCAACAAGGCAGCCCCGGAGAGGCCAGTCGCCTGTGCGCTGCACCCACAATCCGCTGAAACTCCCTGGCCCCGGCCCAGGCTGGTTGCTACAATTTCCCCAGACGCGCCCCCTCAACGCCCGTCCAGGGAGTTGCGCCGGGGCCGCACTGCCACCGATCTGTCGCCGTTCGCCGTTATACCATCTGTTCGGAGGGGATTATGAACCTAGAAGAAACGGGCCTGCTGAATCGTCTGGCCCTGGTGAAACAGCTCTACAACCACGCCGCGGAGCACGGCCGTTCCAGCACCACCATCGACAAGATCATCACCATCACCAGCCTGGACCACGCGGTGGAGATGCTGCTGGAAGGGGTGGTCCAAGCCTTCCCGGCGCCCACCCGCTTTGACGGGCCGTCCCATCTCTACTTCGGCGACCCCAACCGCCTGCGCACCCAGACCTTCCAGGTGGAGCGGGCCGGTTTCTTCCGCCTCTGGGACCAGGTGGCGGCCATCTGCCAGGAGATGCCCGAACCCCAGCCCATGGTGCTGAAGATGGAGATGCGCAGCCTGCACCTGGCCCGCAACGAGGCCCAGCACAGCATCAAGGTGCCCTCCAGCGAGTTCCTGACGGAGATGCTCGCGGCCACTCGCACCTTCCTGGATCACCTGCTCAACGCGGCCTTCGGGATCACCCTGCGCCAGATCAGCGAGGCCCTCCTGGTGCAGACGCCGACCATCCGCCAGGCCCTGGAGCGGGCCCACGACGCCCTGAGCGAGGACCGACGTCTGCTCTTCGCCGGGCTGCTGCGCCTGGCCTTCACCACGGCCCAGGCCGGTGCGGTGCAGAAGGTCCAGGTGGGGCGCTTCCTGGGGGTGGAGCCGCCGGTCAGCCTGCTCCAGGCGGCCCTGGACGAGACAGAGCCCGGAAGCGGCCTGGCCACCAGCCTGGCCGGCCTCCAGGAGTACCTGGTCCACCTCCACGCGGAGCTGACCAGCCTCTCCCTGGAGCTGGGCCTGGGCCTGGAGCGAAAGGAGTTCAGCCGCTTCGCCCTGCTGACCCCGGCTGTGCCCTTCATCGAGCCCGACGGCCGCCTGCGCTGGCTGGACTCGGGCCAGGATCTGGAGTGGCTGGCCGCCCAGCTCACGCCGGACACCTGCCTGTGGATGCAGGAGTACGCGGTGCGCAAGATCCTGGGGTGGGAGGCCGAAGGCCTGGCCCAGGATGCCATCCCGGTTATCGACCTGGAGCAGGCTCAGGCCGAGTTGACCGCCTTGGTGGAGAATGGGCCCCAGGCCACCCCGGACCGCCGGGAGCCCGCCCTGGCCCCTGGCTGACGGGAAACAGCCCAGCCTCCCAGCGCCACAGCGCCGCCCCGATGCTGACCAGAGCCATCCGCCACGGCGGGTGGCTCTGCGCGTGGATGGCCTGCCGGTTTCCAGCGCAGGCCCGCTCTACTCCTGGAAGAGGCGCTCCGGCAGGGTCTGACGAACCTCCTGAAGGGTGTCCAGGAGGGCCTGGTGCAGGGCGGGCTGGCCGTTGCTGGCCAGGATGGTGCGAGAATCCAACCGACGCGGCCCGCCGCTGTAGGTGGTCACCCGCCCCCCCGCCTCCTGGATCAGGAGCAGGCCCGGAGCCACATCCCAGGCCTTGGGGCCGGCCTCCCAGTGGGCGGCGGTGTAGCCCGCGGCCACGTAGGCCAGCTCCAGGGCGGCGCTACCCATGCAGCGCACCCCTGCACTCCGGACCATGAAGGCCACGAACTCTCGGCTGTTGTTGTCCGGGTGGTGGGCTCGGCTGTAGGGGAAGCCGGTGGTGAGGACCGCCTGCTCCAGGCGTTCCACCCGGTTCACCTCCAGGCGCTGCTCCTGGCCGTCCGGGGTGCGGAGGTAGGCGCCTCGTCCCCGCTCTGCCCAGAAGATCCGCCCGCTGGGCAGCTCCAGGGTCACTCCCAGAAGGGTCTCCTCCCCTCGGTTGAGGGCGATGTTCACCGCAAAGAGGGGGATGCTGTTGGCGTAGTTGGTGGTGCCGTCGATGGGATCCACCAGCCAGAAGAACTCCTGAGCGGGGCGAGTGTCGCTCTCCTCGCCCCAGAAGCCGACGGTCGGGGCCAGCGCCTGGAGCCCGGCCCGGATCTGGGCCTCCGCGGCCACGTCCGCTTCTGTGACCAAGTCGATGGCCGAGGATTTGCTGCGCACGCCGTGCAGCCCCTGCCGCTGCATCTCCAGGATCAGCTGACCTGCCTTCTGGGCCACCTGGATCACCGCTTCCACCTGGACGCCCAGGAGCGTAGGTGTCTCCATGAGGGCTACATCTCCTCCCGGTAGGTGAGGTTGCGGCGCTCCTTCTCGGCCAGGGTGGCCTTGCGGATCATCTCCCGCACCTCCATGGGGTTCTTCACGTTGTGGAGCACGATCTCCGGGTCGCTGGGATCGTTGCTGTAGATGGTGATGTCGCCGATGTTCAGGGCCCGCTCGCCCATGCGCTGGCTGACCGCGGTGTCCCGCACCCGGACCAGCTCGATCTCCTGGTAGGTGCGTCCCAGGAGCCCCCGGATGATGCGCAGGCGTTGGGTGGTGAGCTCGTAGCGAATGCCGATGGTCAGGTAGGGCTTGCCGGTCCAGATCAGCTCCTCCTCGTCCTGGTAGGCGGCCCCTTCCGCGACGGCTGGCCGAGCCCCCCGGCCGAGCTGGGCCTCCTCCTCTTCCAGGGCGTCCAGGCCGGCCAACAGGCCGTCCGCCAGGGCGGTGACCAGGGCCTGAAGCTGGGCCTGGGGGATGGCGGTGATCTCCACCCCGCTCTCGGCCAGAGACTGGTAGAATTGAGAGGTGATGGTGTTGCGCAGGTCGTTGCGTTCCATGGGTTTCTCCTGGCAGAACAGGGCGCCCCATCCCAGGACGAGGGCCCAAAAAATCCGTCGACGTGGCCGCTATCATAGCACCGGGGCTGTATCCACGCAACCGTTTTCGAGAGGACTAAGGGTGGCTTCCCGGCCCGGCGCCCGGATCGTCCTGTTTTTGTCAGGCCCGGCCAGTTAGGGTATAGTGAACAGGAACATCCGTTCAAGTTTTGGGCGCGAATGCGAGCGAAACTTTTCGTCTGTCGCATCAAAGCCTGTCGCATCAAAGCCTTGTAGCGTGAAAGCCTGTAACACGAAAGGAAGTAGCCGTGGAGATCACCTGGTATGGACTTTCCTGCTTCCGCCTGCGGGAACAGGGCGTGACGGTGGTGTGCGATCCCTTCAGCAAAAAGGCCACAGGGCTCACTCTGCCCCGCGTCCGGGCGGACGTGGTGACGGTCAGCCATGACCGGCCTGGGCACAACCATGTCAAAGGGGTGACGGGCCAGCCTAAGGTCCTCACCGGCCCAGGGGAGTACGAGGTGAAGAACGTCCTGATCGTGGGGCTCGCCACCTACCACAAAGCCCCCCAGGAGTCCAAGCTGGGGCGGAACATCGCCTTTTTCTTCGATTTTGGCTCGTTCACCGTGGGACACCTGGGCGATCTGGGGGAGATCCCCAGCCAGAAGCAGGTGGAGGATGTGACGGAGGTGGATGTGCTGCTGGTGCCGGTGAGCGGGGAACGCACCCTGGACACCAGCAAGGTCACGGAGGTCATCAGCATGCTGGAGCCCAAGCTGGTGATCCCCATGCACTACCGACATCCTGGGCTGGCGCCCAAGCTGGCGGAGAAGCTGGAACCGGTGGACAAGCTGTTGAAGGAGCTGGGCGTCAGCGATCCCGAAGAGGTGAGCACCCTGAAGATCTCCCGCAGCGGCCTGCCAGACGAGACCAAGGTCATCCTCCTGGAGCCCAGCAGCGCCTAGCGGAAGGAGCTAGGCTCCTGGCGGCGGGCGCCCCGCTTTCGGGCGAAGGGCCTGCGCTGCCAGAGCCGTCCCAGCCAGGCCTTCCACAGGATGGGCTGCAGGCGGCTCCAGGCCTGGCGCAGGGCCAGTCGCTCCTCCGGATCCACCTGGTGGGCGTGGTTGGCGTAGCGGTAGCGCACGTAGCTATCGGTGATGCGGCGGATGAGCGGCGCGCCCACGGGCACGCTCTGGGCGAAGAGCTCCGCCCGTTCGTAGGGCGTCTGGGCCGGGCTCACCAGCAGCCCCAGGCGCTTGGCCCAGGAGAGCAGCCGCCGGTAGAAGACCGGCTGGGGCAGCGCGTCGAAGGCGGAAGGCCCCAGGAAGCTGGGCCGGCTCCAGAGCATCCACCAGCCCGCGGCAATGGCCGCCAGGGCCAGGGCCAACGTCCCCAGGATCCAGCCGATGGTGGGCCGGAAGAGCATCCCGCCCTCCGGCTGGCTGTCCAGCGGACGGTTCAGCTGATCCTCCAGGTTGATCCCCTCATCCATCTCCGGTAGATTGTCCCGCACCAGATCCGGCGCGGAATCCGCCCCCCTCCCTGCATCCTCCAGCTCCACGCCCGACGGCCGGGTCAGCACGCTCTCCCCGGCTGTGGGCTCGAACTCGATCCAGCCCAGCCCGGGGAAGTAGACCTCCACCCAGGTGTGGGAGTCCTGTTCCGTGATGAAATAGAGGCCGCTCTCCTTGTCCAGGGTCCCCTCCGCGTAGCCGCTGGCCAGCCGGGTGGGGATGCCCAGGCTGCGCAGCATCACCGCCATGGCCGTGGCGTAGTAGTTGCAGTAGCCTCGCTTGATCTCGAAGAGGAAGTACTCCGTGGGGTCCTGATCCGGGCCCGGCGCGGGGATCTGATCGTCGTAGGTGTAGCCCCGCAGGAAGCCCTCGATGGCCTTGGCCGTGTCGTAGGGGTTGGTGTAGGCCCCGGAGACCTGCTGGGCCAGCTCCGCCACCCGGGGCGAGAAGTTCTCCGGCAGCTGCAGATAACGCTCCAGGATCTCCGGCGGGTAGTCTGTGCCCGCCTCTCGCAGATCCCGCTGGGTGACCTGGGTGTAGCGGCTGACCACGGTGTAGCTGTCCCCCACTTCCAGGGGCGTCTGGGAGCGGGCCCAGGTGAGCTCCTTCACCATCTCCTGGCCGGGCGCGTCCGGCTCCAACAGGGTGGTGAGCAGCCCCGCCAGGGGCACGGAGGCCTGCATCAGGTCCGGCGCGGCGAAGATCACATTGCCCGTGGGGGCCATGAGGGTGATGGTCTGGGTCAAAGGCTCCCGCAGGGGCCATTCGGGGTTCACCACCGGCTCCCCTGGGGAGAAGGAGGCCTCCTCGGTGGCGGTGTTCAGCCACTGTCGCCCGGTGAAGGTGTCGTAGGTGATGGCTCGCCAGTAGCGGCCCGTGGGGCTGTCCACCTGCATCACCAGGGTGGGGGTTACGTTGCGTTCTCCACCCAGGGTGAGGGAGCGGCCGAAGACGCCCACGGTGGGACGGGTCTGTCGGTTCAAGCCCTGGTAGAGGCGATTCCACTCCGCGGTGGTGGCCTCCCAGCGTCGGTTGAGGGGCTGGAGGAGCTGGCGGATCTGGGGGCTGCGGCCGAAATTGGGGGCCACGAAGGCGATGAGCAGCACGGCCAGGGTGTACATGAGGCCGGTGCGCATGAAGTCGAAGCCGATGTCCGGGCTGAAGTGGACCTGGAAGGCTCGCCAGCGCTGCCGCTGGGAGACCAGGTTGGTCCAGGCCAGGAGGAGGAGGGCCACGGTGCTGAAGAGCACCAGATGGGCCATGACCGAGTTGGGCGCGTAGTAGGTGTTCACCAGGAGGGCCGTCCCGGCCATGAAGACGGTGCGCCAGACATGGCCGTGGCGGAAGGCGGTCCAGGTGCCCAGATAGGCCAGCCACCAGAG
>CAYQEB010000043.1:12701-16515 GCA_964416395.1 uncultured Caldilineaceae bacterium
GCCACCGGCAGGAGCAGGCTCATGTCCTCCACCCAGCCGGCTGCGTCCAAGGAGAGGGCCAGGATCAGGTAGAGGAGAGCCAGGAGGAAGGCAGTCACCAGCTGCCCCTCCTGGAAGTACACGTGCCCGCTCAGGCGAGGAAGGGGCCGGCGGGAGAGGCGCGGCGATGGGGAAGTGGAGGGCGCAATTGTACTCATGGTTCCAAAGTATACCGCAGAAACCCCGAAAAAGAGTGCAAGGCCCGTTACAGTCCCCGGAGAAGCCGCCGGGAGCCGACAGCCTGCACCCTATCCCTCACAGCTGCATCAAAGCAGCCACCAGAGCAGCCCGGCCAACCCCAGGACCAGCAGAAGCCCAGCCACCATGGCCAGCCAGAGGCGCAGAGCCATCACCCGCTGGGCCTGGATCTGCATGGGCTGAGGGGGATCCAGCAGGGCCACGCTCCAGGAGCGGGAGACGCCCTCGTCCCCGCCGGGGATGCGCAGGGTGATCAGGGCGTGGCTGTTGGTGGCCAGCCCCCGCCAGATGGCCGCTTCGTTGCGGAAGGCGATGGCCTGCAGGCGGCTGCGCAGGAGCTCCGGCCCCACCTCGTTCTCCGCCCCAGGCTGGTCCGCCAGGAACTGCTCCGCTTGCCGCTCCAGGTTGGCCGCCGTGGCCAGCCACTGGTCCCCCACCGTGCGCAGATCCACCGCCTGGGCCAGGGTCACTGTCTCCCAGATGAGCCGGGCCTGGCGGCGCACCTCCGGCTCCGGCAGGAGGAGCAGGGTCCGCAGCAGGCTCCAGTGGACCACCGGCGGCGTGGCCTGGAGCAGGTTCCGGCGTTGCTCCTGGCTGGCCAGGGTGAAGGCGAGCCGGTAGCCCTCCTGGCCGGGGAGGGTCGTCAGCTCGTGGGGCGCGCCGCCCTGTTGCCAGGCCTGGCTCAGCTGGGCCAGGGCCGCGCTGGCGGCCTCCTCCCGGCCCGGGGCCGGTTGGATCTGGAACTCGAACTGGGTCTGCCCTGGCTCCACAGTCTGGGAAACCTGCCAGCGGGCGAAGAGGCTCTCCTGTTCCGGCGGTGGGCCCAGGTTGTCCAGGGCGATCTCTGGGCCGGCCAGGGCCACCGCGGCCTCCACGTTCCCCTGTTCCAGAAGCTGCAGGGCCTGCTGCAGGAGCACAGTCCGGCGCTGCTGGGCCAGGGCCTGGGGATCCACCAGCTCCGGGGGCAGGGCGGCCATCCGGTCCAGGAGCTGGAGGGCGACCTGCCATTCTCGCCGCTTCTCGGCCTGGCTCAGCTGGGTCCGCAACCCTTCCGCCAGCCAGCGGAGAAGCTCCTGGCGTTGGGGGGCCGCTTCGGGCAATCCGGCCAGGGCCTGCTCCGCCTCGGCCAGCATGAGGGAGAGGTACTCCTGGTCCACGCTACCGCTGCTGTCCACACTGCGGCTGCGGTAGAGGGCAGCCAGCCCCGCGTGGAGGGGGGCCCGCTCTTCCGGGGAAGCGCCTCGCTCTTCCGCCAGCTGAAGGCCCTCCTCGTAGGCGGCCAGGGCCTGGGCGTAGAAGCGCTCCCGCACCTCGGCTCCGGCCAGGGGCGAGGCGAAGATCCGCTGGTAGAGCTGGCCCAGGCGGGCGTAGTTGACTGGGCTGGGATCCGCCTGGACGGCCTGCTGAGCGGACTGAAGAGCCTGCCAGGTGGCCGGGGCCAGGAACTGGAAGGAGATGGGCTGGGCGGGCAGGGCGTTTTCCGCCAGCCATTCGATGGCGTTGGGCCGGAGCTTCCATCCCTCCGGCGCCATCTGCAGCCAGCTCTCCGCCGACGCCTGGGTGGGGACCCGCACTGTCACCCGCCAGCTGTTCACCGCCTCGGGCCAGCGGCGCAGCTCCTGGATAGGGTAACGGACGGTGGCCAGGAGGGGCGTCTCCAGGGTGAACTGGTAGCGCAGGGAGAGGTTGCGGCGGGCGTCCGGGGGCAGGGCCAGCTGGCTGCGCCACTGCCGTCCATCCGAGCCAGGCTGGAGGGCTAGGGCTTGGCCGTCCACGGTGAGGGTGATGTTGGTGGGCAGGGGCGCCGCGGGGAAGCTGGCCCCGGGCCTCACCATCAACGGCAGGGTGACAGCCTCTGCGCCGGGGTTGTGCAGGCGGTACTGGGCCTGGACCGTGACCCGCAGCCGACCGTTTTCTGGGGCCAGGTCCAGCTCCGCGATGTGGGTGAGGAGCTGGACCTGGGTGTCGTCTCCGGGGAGGAGGAGCAGGTGAGCCGGGTCCGTGGGCAAGGCCTGGGGTTCAAGCGCTGGCTTCTCGGCCCCCTCCACCCTGGGGGGCAATCCCAGGCCCAGGGCCAGGAGGAGAAGGACGGCAGCCGGGATCCCCCGCCAGGAGAGGTGAAAGAATCGCCTTGAAGTTGCAAATCTGAAACGGTTCTGGTATTGTGGCATGGACAGTTGCCGTATGGATCCAAGCGGTTTTCCAGCGCTTTTCAGCGCCTTTTCCAGCGCCCAGGAAGGGTTCGTCACCGCCTCCTGGGCCCTTTCCCCAGGCAAGGGAGTGTCTCTGCAAACATGGTTCGATTGCTGATGCAATGGGACATCAAAATGGGGCGCGAGCAACCCTATTTTGAGTTTGTCATGCGGGAGTTTGCTCCTGGGCTCACCCGGTTAGGGATCGAACCGGCTGAGGTCTGGTATACCATCTATGGGGAAGGGCCGCAAATGCTGACCATCGGTGAAGTCGCCAGCCTGGAAAAGCTGCAGGAGATCCTACAGAGCCCGGCCTGGAAGGAGCTGTACGACAAGCTCATGCTCTACGTAACCAACTACCGGGCCAAGATCGTGGAAAGCAACGGCCGCTCCTTTCAGCTTTGACCCCTCCATCGTCCCCCCGGAGCGACCAGCCCATCCCCCGCCCAGATTGTCAGTCACTTGCAAGCGGATCTGGGTTGAAAATTTCCAAAGTCGGTCTACAATAACATACACCAGCCATCTGCAACAACCGGCTGACCCCCGCAGCCCCGGCGAGATAAGGATGGCAGGCGCGATGCGAGATGGTATTGCCAGGCGATAGGCATATCGCTTAGCGCGACCACAGGACGATCCGGTAGCCAGCAGCTTGCGCTCCCGGGAACTCCTCTCGCACAGGCGTCAGCTCAATTGCTCAGCAGTTGCTCAACTCATCAGCTGCTCAACTCAGCGGGATCGGGACACTGCCTGGACACCATCGGGCAGATCAAGGCAAAAAGCAAAGGATCCGGGGATGGAGAATCAGATATCGTACAACGCGCAGGGGCAGCCACCCAAGGGGGTGATCGCACACCGCACCCACCCGCAGCCCCTCTCATTGAATCAATTGGTCAGCACCATGCCGCCTGCCGAGATCATCTGGCTGCGCTACCACACGGACGCCAGCTACAGCCGCAAATTGGACTACCTGGCTCGCCTCTTCAAGGCCAACGGCACCTCCATGCATGTGGTGGACCTGTTGGGGCTCACCGCAGCCCAGCTCATCGACACGGACCTGGTCATCCTGGACACCTCGGAGCGGGTGGATTCCATCATCGAGGCCGTGGTCATGCGCATCCGCCAGGTGAGCAAGGTGCCCATCATCGTGGTGGCCGAGAGCTACTCCCCAGATCAGCTGGTGAACGTCCTCACCGCTGGGGTGGACATGGTCTGCTCCTTTTCCGATCCGGCGGAGGTCCTGGTGGCTCGGTGCAAGGCCCTGCTGCGGCGCTGGCTTCAGCTGCGCCCTAGCCTGGAATAGAAAACAACCACCTCACCCCAATTCTTCCCTCCTTTCACGCGGAAAGCCCGGTAGGTCTCCCCACAACCTACCGGGCTTTCCTTTG
>CAYQEB010000043.1:16615-31820 GCA_964416395.1 uncultured Caldilineaceae bacterium
AAAAAGAGACGAGGCCACCGAAGTGACCTCGTCTTATGGGGGAGCGATGTAATGGTTCGATGTAAACCCTACTCCATTGTAGCGCAGAAAAATTAGAGTCGCATAAAAACAGCTTAGAAAAGGCGGTCAAATCCCTGGGCCAAACCACGGATCCTCACAAGGCCCGCTCCAGGATAGTGCGTAGCTCCTCGTCGCTGAGCTGGATGGGGTTTCCTTTCATGCTGCTGGAACGCCGGGCTTTCTCCATCAAGGCGGGGAAATGGTCCGGCGTCAGGCCGTAGGCCGAGAGGGGCGGAATGGTCAAGGCCTGCTGCAGGGCCAACACCCACTCGATGCCCGCCTCCGGGCTGGCCTCCGCCTGGCCGGTGAGGAGCCGGGCGATCTCCCCGTAGCGATCCAGGGCCGGGCTCTGGGGCTGGCGAGCCCGCAAGGCCGCCACGTTGACCGCCATGACGTGGGGCAACAGGGCCGCGCAGACGGCGCCGTGAGGAGCGTGAAACATGCCGCCAAAGGGCCCGGCGAAGCCATGCACGGCGCCCAGTCCCGCGTTGGCCAGGGCCAGCCCACCCAGCAGGCTGACCAAGGCCATCTCCTCCCGAGCCCGCCGGTCCTGGCCCTCCTCCACAGCCCGGCGCAGGGACCGAGCCGCCCGGGGCAGCCCTTCCCGGCAGAAGCCGTCGGTCAGGGGATTGGCCCGGCGGGAGACCAGGGGCTCCAGCACCTGGGTCAAGGCGTCCATCCCAGTGAAGGCGGTGATGTGGGGCGGCACACTCAGGGTCAAGGCCGGGTCCACCAGGGCCACTCGAGGCAGCATGAGGGGGCTGCGCAGGCTGACCTTCACCCGGTGACCCGGGGAGGCCAACACCGCGTTCCGGGTCACCTCGCTGCCCGTGCCGGCGGTGGTGGGGATGGCCAGAATGGGCGCGGCCGGGTTCTGGAGGGGCCGGCCTCGGCCGATGACCTCCAGGTAGTCCAGGGGATCCCCGGGGTTGGTGAGCAGGGCGGCGATGGCCTTGGCCGTGTCCAGGGCGCTGCCCCCGCCGAAGCCGATGACGAAATCACACCCCGCGGAGCGGGCCTGCCGAGTCCCCTGCCGGGCCACGTGGACGGTGGGCTCGTCGGTCACAGAGAAGCGGGTGACCTGGATCCCCTGCCGGGCCAGGAGCTCCAGCAGGGGGCCAGCCCGTTCCCGGCTGCGGCCAGTGACCACCAGGGCGTGGCTGCCCAGCGTCGGGGCGATCTCCTCCACTTCCTGGAGGCGGCCCCAGCCGAAGCGGATCTGGCCGGCGGTGGCGAACTGGAAATGCACGGCGTCGTTACTGGCGTCGATGTTGGAGGGGGGAGCGATGTCGGGCATGGGCTTATCCACAGTCCGTCTCTGGGCCGGGCTCCTCGGCCCGTTCTCCTCGATAGCGCTCGTCCAGCTGCTCGATCTTGGCCACCTTGGGGGCAGAGCGGCCACCCTGGAACTCGCTGGCCAGCCAGATGTCGATGAGCTTCTTGGCCACGGCCGGCCCGGTCACCTGGCTGCCCAGGGTGATGATCTGGGCGTTGTTGCTGGCCACGGCCCGCTCCGCCACGTAGGGGTCGTAGACGGCCACGGCCCGCACCCCGGGCACCTTGTTGGCCACCACGGCCATGCCCGCACCCGTGCCGCAGACCAGGATCCCCCGCTGGTACTCGCCCCGGCCCACCGCCTCGGCCAGGGCCGCGCCGATGTCCGGGTAGTCCACCGGCTCGTCGGACTCCACGCCCAGATCCACCACGGTGTACCCCTGCTCCCGCAGATAGTCCCGCACCACGTTCTTCAGAGGCAGACCGAAGTGGTCCGCCCCGATGACGATGGGTTTGCTCTTGTCGAACATGTCTGGCCCCTCCTTATCGCTTCCGGGCAAAGAATTCGTCCCAGGGGATGTCCACCGGCGCGCCGTCCCGGACGATGCGGATCATGGCCCGCATCAGAGGCAGGGCCGCGCCGTCCAACTTGCCCTGGCTCACCAGCTCGTCCACCGGATCGCCGATGGCCAGGGCCAGCTCCGCCCCCTCCACGGTCTCCTCGGGCATGAACCGGGCCTTGGCCTCCGGGTAGCTGTAGCCCAGGCCCAGGTAGCGCCCCATGCGGCTGTTGCGCCCTCCCTGGCAGGTGACGTAGAGGTCCCCCGCGCCGGGCAAAGTGAAGACGTTCTCCCGCTGCCCGCCCATCTGCTCCACCAGGTAGGCCGTCTCCCACAGGCCCTGGGCGAAGATGGCCGCGGCCAGGTTGTGCATGGCCGCGCCGTTCTCCGCCGTCCCTTCCTTCTCCAGCAGCCCGTTGACCAGCCCCACCGCCAGGGCGTAGAGGTTCTTCAGGGCCACGCAGACCTCCACCCCCACCAGGTCGGTGCTGGTCCAGACGTGGTAGTAGGGGGTGCGCAGGAGGGCGGCCAGCCGCTCCAGCTGGGCCGCGTCCTCCCCGGCCAGGACCACGCTGGTGTGACGGCGGGCGGCCAGCTCCCCGGCGATGGAGGGCCCGCCCACCGCGGCCAGGCGCACATCCTGGCGACGGGCGGGGGGCAGGCCTTGGCGCAGCACCTGGGGCAGGATCTGCAGCCCCTCCTGGTCCCCCTCCAGCCCCTTGGTCAGGAGCAGCACCGGGAAGCCCGGGGGCAACACCTGGCCGAGCATCTCCGCCGCCCAGTCCACGCCCAGGGAGTTCACCCCCAGGACCACCAGCTCCGCGCCCTGCATGGCCTCGCCCAGCCGGTCGTAGGTGTAGGGAGTCACCTGGAGCGGCAGCCGGGCCTTCAGCCGGGGGTGGACCCGGCTCTCGTGGAGCTCCTCGATGATGTCCCCGTCCAGGTGGGTGCCCACCAGGCGGACGCGGTGACCGTTGTCCGTCAGGGGAAAGCTGAAGGCGCTCCCCATGACGCCCGCGCCCAGGATGACAATTTCGGCCATGGCCTTCGCCCCCTTCTGTGGTGGCAGCCCGTTCAGGCCGCTTCCGCTCCATCCTTGGAATTCCGTTCCCCGGCCTCCGCCTGCCTGTCCCGGTCGTCCTGGGCCAGGATGGCCTGGGCGGTCACGTCATCGGTGGCCAGGACGGTGAGGTAGTGGCCCCGGAGCGCGCCCAGGATGGACCGGGCCTTGACTAGTCCCCGGGCCACCGCGATGACCCGGGGGATGCGCCGCAGGTCCGCCAGCTCGATCCCCACCACCTGCTGGTTGATCTCGAAGCCCTGACAGTTGCCCCAGGCGTCGAAGAAGCGGCCGCAGGTCTCCCCCACGATGCCCTGGCTGCGCAGATGGGCCAGGTCCTCTCGGCTCAGGTGGCCGGTGCGCAGGAAGCTGGAGGCCTCGTCCTGGACCGTGCCGATGCCGGTGATGGCCAGTTGGGCCGTCCGGGCCCGCTCCAGCCCCTCCCGGACTGCAGGCTCGTTGTAGAGCATGTCCCGCAGGGCCACCTGTTCCAGGATCACCGGCGCGTGGAGGTAGTAGTGGCGTCCGCCCAGCTTGCCGGCCACCATCCGGGCCAGGTCCGGCCCGTCGATGAGGGAGTTGGGCGCGCCCACGCTGCCCAGCATCTGGACCACGTCGATGCGCTTGGTGCGATCCTCGGGCAGGGCGCTGACCGCGGCGTAGACGCCCGTGCCCCAGGCGATGCCGATGTGGGAGCCTGGGGGCAGGTTCTCCACCACCCGCTGCAGATAGCCGGCGGCCAGGCGCCCCACCGCCTGGAGCAGCTCCTGCTCGCTGCGGTGCTCCGCGCCGTTGCCCTGGCCGGTGTGGAGCACGTAGGCGTCCCGCAGGCCGAAGCGGTCGATGAGGGCCTGCTCCAGGGCCAGGTCCCGGTGGGTGGGCTTGCGGATGGAGATGCGCACGATGCCCCGATCCCGGGCCTCCTTGATCAGCCGGGAGACGCTGGAGCGGGAGATCTCCAGCCGGTCAGCGATCTGCTGCTGGTTCTGGTTCTGTTCGTAGTAGAGGCTGGCCACCACGACCAGCAGGTCGTCTCGGGGATCGATCACGGGCGGTCACCAGGGTGTGGAAAGGGTCCATTTGTGGACTGGTGGGTTTGTTCACTGGTTGATTTTGGTTGATTGGTTGATTGGTTCATTTGGTCGTGGAAATCGGAGATCGGAGACTGGAAGATTGGAGCATTGTCTCTTCATCCGGTCATCTTGTCACTCTGCCACCCTGTCTCCCTGCTTCCCTGTCTGCCCCAGTCATCCTCCGTGGGTCAGCTCGGTGAGCCGGTCGATCAGGGGCTGCAGGGCCGGGAAGAGCCCCCGGTAGACCTCCTGGTAGAGCCGCTGGTAGACGGCCTGGGTCTCCGGATTCGGGACGAAGCGCTCGCCTGTGTCGGTCATGGCCTGGGCCGCCTCCAGGATGCTCGGATACCAGCCCACGGCCCCGGCAGCCAGGATGGCCGCGCCCAGGCAGGTGGCCTCGGTGGTGGTGGAGCGCACCACGGGCACGCCGGTCACGTCCGCCACGATCTGGCACCAGAGAGGGCTGCGGCTGCCCCCGCCCATGGTCACGTACTCTTGGAAGGGCCGGCCCAGGGCCTCCATCACCCCGTCCCCGGCCAGGCGCTGCTCGTAGGCGATCCCCTCCAGGACGGCCCGGTAGAAGTGCTCCCGGCCGTGGGCGCCCGTCCAGCCCACCACCACGCCCGAGGCGTTGGGGTCCCAGTAGGGGTTCATCACGTTGTTCCAGTAGGGGACCAGCATCAGCCCCAGCGCGCCTGGGGGCAGCTTGGCCGCGGCGGCCTCCAGCATCTCCTCCGGGCTCAGGGGCAGCCAGGAGTCCCGCAAGTCGCTGGCGAAGCGCTCCACGAACCAGCCCACGGTGAAGACGCCGCCCCGCAGCACCGTCTCCAGGAAGTAGGCGCCGGGGATGGGGGCGTAGAGGGTGCGGAAGGCCCGGTCCGCCCGGTACTCCGGGCTGAAGGCGCCGCTGACCACCGCAGTGCCCAGGTTCAGGTAAGCCCGGCCTTCCCCGGTGGCGTTGGCCCCCAGCCCTGCGCACTGGCCGTCCCCTGCGCCGGCCACCACAGGCAGCCCGGAGGGGAGCCCGGTGGCCTGGGCCGCCTCCCGGGTGACGGTCCCGATGACCGCGCCCGGGGGCGTCAGCTCCACGAACTGCTCCGGGCGCAGGCCCAGCTCCTGGATGAGCTCCTGGGCCCAACGTTGGTGGACCATGTCCACCAGGCCCATGGGATCCGCGCAGGCCAGGCTGGTGCGCTGCTCCCCGGTGAGGCGATGCACCAGGAAGGCGTGGACGTCCAGGAACTTGGCCGTGCGGGCCACCAGCTCCGGCTCGTTCTCCAGGAGCCAGAGGATCTTGGGCAGGGAGGGGGTCATGGCCGGGGGCTTGCCCGTGAGCCGGTGCAGCTCGTCCCGACCGAAGCGGGCCTCCAGCTCCGCCACCTGGGCCCGGCTGCGCTCGTCCAGCCAGAGGATGGCGTTGCGGATAGGCCGGCCCTCCTCGTCCACGGGCACGAAGGTCTCCCGCTGGTGGGTGATGCCCAGGGCCGCCACCTGGGCCACGTCGACCTGGCTCAGGCACTCCTGGAGGGCCGCGCAGGCCCCCCGCCACCACTCCTCCGCGCTCTGCTCGTACCAGGTGGGCTGAGGCTGGAGCAGGGGGTAGGCGGCTCGGCCTTCCGCCACGGCCCGGCCCTGGGGATCCCAGGCGATGGCCTTGCAGGCGGTGGTGCTGCTGTCGATGCTGACGATCAGGGGGCTGGTGGTGCGGGAATCGGGCATGGTGTGCGCCTCGCTGGAACGTGGGCGGTCAGACCCGGATGAAGTCGGCCACCTCCGGGTGCTGCCGCAGCTCGGTCAGATCCTCCTCCGTGGGCAGGGTGGGCCGGTCCCGGTCGCAGTTCACCAGGCAGAGGAAGCCCAGGTGCTCGCCTTCCGTGGCCCGGAACTGGTGCCAGGTCATGCTGGGGATCTGGACCAGGTCGAAGGTCTGGACCGGGATGACCGAGTGGCCCACCAGGGCGCGTCCTCGCCCCCGGAAGATCATCACCGCGTGGACGTGCTGGTGACGTTCCAGGGTGGAGTGGCCGCCGGGCTCGATCTCGAAGTAGCGCAGCTGGCAGGCCAGCTCCGGGTCGTCGAAGAGGACCTGGCGGGTGATGTCCTTGAAGTGGGTGCCGTCGGTCTTGTACTCCTTGACCGGGATGTCGGCCCAACGAAAGTCGCCTCGGTAGGGGATGCGCATGGGTTCTCCTCACTCTTCACTCATTACTTGTTGCTCATTACTCTTTACGCTTTACTCGTTACTCACTACTCTTGCTTGCCTCACCGCCCTCTGCCAGCACAACTTGCAGCCGCCCAGGCTCCTGTCTCAGTCCCGGGATTGGTCATCCCCGGGAGGTCGCCTGGGAAGCCGCCTGCTGGACCCGGCGCACGAACTCCTGGCTGCGCTCCCGGAGCTGGGAGCCGGCCCGGTAGAGGCTGCCGCCGATGAGCAGGATGGTGTCCGGCCCGTAGAAGCGGACCAGCTCGTCCACCCGCTCCACCTGCATGCCCCCCGCGGGGATGGGGAAGGCGCCGGGGAAGCGGCCCCAGGGCTGGCGCAGGTTGCGGGCCAGGGCCTGGCAGGTCTCCTGGCTGTAGGCGAAGCGGCCGCCGAAGTGGGGATAGATGACCCCGTCCGCGCCGTAGAGGCGGCAGAGCTTGCCCAGGAGCAGGGGCGGGGCCATGCGCACTGCGCCGCTCAGGGCCGGGTGGGCCAGGACCGGCACCTCCAGCAGCTCCGTCACCAGCTCGTAGAAGCCGGGGAAGCCGGTGAGCATGGGCTCCATCATCACCGCCTGGACGCCCAGCTCCTGGGCCAGCTCCAGCTGACGGCGCATGGCCCCCGGCGCGCCCATGATGTTGGGGGCGTAGATGACCCGGCGACCCGTCTCCTGGGCCACTTCCTCCACCGCCGCCTGGCAGGCCCGCACCCGCTCCTCGAAAGGGGCGAACTCCTGGTCCGCCAGGCCGTGGTCGTCCTTGATGATGTCGATGCCGGCCCGGGCGAAGAGGCGGCAGAGGCGGGCCAGCTCCTCCGGGGAAGCGCCCATGGGCTTGAGGGCCGTGCAGGTCAGGGGGCGATCCTGGACCTGGAGCCGCTCCCGCAGGCCGGGGATGCCGAAACGAGGCCCAGGGAAGCGGGCGGTCAGGGATGGGGGGAAGGTGGCGTCCAGGAGCATCACGTCCGGCTGCAAGGAGGTGTTGCCGAAGAGGACGTTGAGGAGCTGGGCGGGATCCAGGCCGCTGGCCCCCACCGGATACTCCACCACCACCCGGAAGCCCTGCTCCTGAGGAATGATCTCCTGCACCCGGCCCAGGACATTCTCCAGCACGAAGGGGTCCTGGACCACGCCGGGGGGCAGCTCCACGGTCTGCTCCAGGGCCACGCCCAGGGCCCGGCTTTCGATGGCGTCCGCGTCGGTGTCGATGTGATAGATGGCGCTGATGGTCTCCACAGTTTCCTCGCTGTTCGTGTTGGGTCACTCCTGCATGGGCAGGGGCTCGGCGCTCTCCATGAAGCGGATGGTCTCCTCCAGGTTGACGATGCCGGCGTCGGAGCCCAGGCCGGTGATCACCAGGCCAGCCGCGGCCGTGCCCAGGCGACCGGCCTGCTCCAGGTCCCAGCCCAGGGTCAGGCCCACGATGAAGCCGGCGCAGTAGGCGTCCCCGCAGCCGGTGGAGTCCACCACCGGGGCCTTGAAGGCGGGCAGGCGGATCTCCCCCAGCTCCTTGGAGGCGATGACGCTGCCCTGCTCCCCCATCTTGAAGACCACATGGCCCGCGCCTCGCTCCAGGAAGAAGTCGATGACCTCCCGCCGGTCCTGGCGCTTGCACATCATGCGGGCCTCGTCCAGGCCGGGCATGAAGTAGTCGATGTAGGGCAGGCAGGGCTCGATCAGGTCCAGGAGATCCGGCCGGTCGATGGCCACCAGGTCGAAGGTGGTGGTGACGCCCTGCTCCTTGGCGTGGCGCAGGACCTGGACCGTGGGTTCGCCGTCGAATTTGGGCATGAGGGAGGTGCCCCCCACGTGCAGGACGTCGGCCTGGGCGATGACGTCCAGGTCGATGTCGTCGATGGTGAGCTCCGCGTTGGCCCCAGGGACGTGGAGGGCCGGTCGCTCCCCGTTGGGGCGAATGGGCAGCATGGTGGCGGAGGTCTGGACCCCAGGTTTGCGCACCAGGTGAGAGGTGTCGATGCCGTAGCGATCCATGGTGGAGACGATGAAGTTCCCCAGCTCGTCCTGGCCGATGGCCCCCATGGCGATGACCTGGGCCCCCAGCTTGGCCAGATCCACGCTGGTGCCGGCCGCGGTCCCCGCCACGGTGACCCGGATCTCCTCCAGGATGTCTACGTTCTGCCCGTCGGGGATGCGGGTCACGGGGCGGCCCAGCACGTCCACGATGTGGATGCCGAGACTGACGACTGTGGCCATGTTGCGTCCTTTCTGGATGGTTGGGTGGATGAGTGGGTGCGCAGGGCTGTGCGCCCCCTATCGGATCTTCTCTCCCGCCACCAGCCGAGCGTCCATGCGGTGGCCGTCGGGCTGGAAGAGGGCGATCCACTCCAGGGGGCAGGTGACCCAGACCGATGCGCCGGGCTTCAGGACGTGGCCCACGGCCGGAGCCACCTTGGCCTTGAAGCGCAGGCCCTCCACCTCCACCGTGCAGAGGTATTGGCCGCCCACCACGATGGCGCGACGCAGGATCTGCCCGGCCACGCCGCCCGGGGAGGGCTCCGGGCTCAGCCGCACGTGCTCCGGGCGGATGCCCAGGGTGATCCGGGTTCCTGGCTGGCCTCCCTCCACCGTCAAGGGGCCGGGGAAGAGGGGGGAGCGCAGTTCAGGGCCGCCGGGGCCGTCCACCAGCTCTTGCTGGAAGAAGTTCATGCCCGGGTTGCCCAGGAACCAGCCGCCGAAGACGTCGTTGGGGCGGTTGTAGAGGGCCCGGGGCGCGTCCCGCTGGACGATCTCCCCCTTCTGCATGAGGGCGATCTGGTCGGCCAGGGTCATGGCCTCGGTCTGGTCGTGGGTCACGTAGAGGATGGTCTGCTCCAGCTCCCGGCTCAGCTCCTTGAAGGCCCGCTTCAGCTGGAACTTGGCGTTCACGTCCACGTTGGTGATGGGCTCGTCGAAGAGGATGATCCGGGGCTGGCGAGCCACCGCCCGGGCCACGGCCACCTTCTGCCGGGTGCCGTTGTCCAGCTGAGAGACCTCCTTGCCCAGGCTGTCCTCCAGGCCCAGGAGCGCCGCCACCTGTTCGATGCGGCGCTGCCGCTCCTGCCTGGAGATTTTCTCCTCCAGCAGGGGCAGCTCGATGTTGCGGTAGACGCTGATGCCCCGGTAGACCACCGGATACTGGAAGACCATGCCGATGTTGCGCTTGCGGGGCGGCAGGTGAGTGACCCGCTGCCCTCCGAAGTAGACCTCCCCCGAGGTGGGCCGCTCCAGGCCGGCGATCATGCGCAGCAGGGTGGTCTTGCCGCACCCCGAGGGGCCCAGCAGACAGGTCACTGTGGCGGAAGGGAAGGTGATGCTGATGTCCCGCACAGCCACCAGGTCATCGAACTCTTTGCGCAACTTCTCCAGACGGATCTCGGACATGTCCTTGCTCTCAGCGGTTGGCGGTGGGCAGAAATCGCAGTGGACAGGAAACGGAAAAAAGGCGGGAACGCGGATGGCCTACCGGGGCGCGCCTCGTCCCAGGCGGGCCCCTTCCTGGTCAAAGAGGAAGAGGCTCTCCGGCGCCACGGCCAGGGTGACCCGATCCTCGGCCACCAGGTGGGCGTTCTCGTGGCGGACCACCGTGGTGAGGGGGATGCCCTGGGCCTCCAGGTAGACGATCATCTCCCCGCCCAGATCCTCCCGCAGGAGCACCTGGGCCGGGCAGGTGAGCACCCCCTCCCCGTTCGGGCCATCCAGGAGCAGGTCCTGGGGGCGGACCGCGGCCCGCACGGCCTGGGGATGCGAGGCGTGGCCGTCCCCCTCCAGCCGGACCGGGAAGCGGAAGAGGGGGGTCTGGCACCAGAGCCCGCCGGCCTCCTCCTCCAGCCGCCCGTCCAGGAAGTTGACCTGGGGAAAGCCCAGCAGGGCCAGGGTCTGGGCTCGCTGGGGCTGCCAGTAGAGCGTCTCCAGGGGGCCGGATTCCAGGATGCGCCCCTGGTCCAGGATGGCCACGTTTTCGGCCAGCATCAGGGCCTCGATGGCGTCGGAGGTGGTGTAGATGAAGGTGACCCCCAGGGACTCCTGCATCTGCTTCAGGTCGTCGATGAGCTGCTCCCGCAGCTTGAAGTCCAGGCCGGTGAGGGGGTCATCCAGGACAAAGATCTCCGTCTCCTTGACGATGCCCCGGGCGATGGCCACCCGCTGCTTCTCCCCGCCGCTGAGCTGGTCCGGGGTCTTGGTCAGCAGGGGCTCGATCTTCAGCATGGCCGCGGCCCGCTGCACGATGGGCTCCACCTGGGCCTTGGGCATGCGACTCAGGCGCAGGGGGTAGGCGATGTTGTCGAAGACGTTGTAGTGGGGGTAGAGGGCGAAGGACTGGGGCACGTAACCGATGTTTCGTTCCCCCGGGGGCAGGTGGGTGGCCTCTTCCCCCCGCAGCAGGATCTGGCCGCTGTCCGGCTGCTCCAGGCCGGTCAACAGGCGGACCAGCACGGACTTGCCGCAGGCTGGCGGCCCGTAGAGCACGGTGAAGGAGCCCGCCTCCACGGACAGGTTCACGTCCTGGAGCACGGCCAGCCTGCCGTAGCGTTTGGAAATGTGACGGAATTCGGCTGCGATCATAGATCACCGTCCCAAATTAGCCAAAACTGGAGCCAGAAGAATGCCCAACAGGAAGACCAGGGCCACGATGGCCAACCCCATGCCCAGCAGGGCCATGGAGCGGCGGAAGTCCGTCTCCGGGGGCACGTTGCCGAAGACGATCTGCACGAAGGTGGAGACAATGAGCAGGACGAAGCCCAGGTGGTAGAGGGCCTGGCTGCTCTGCTGAGCGATGAGGGCGAAGCTGACCAGCATGAGGACGATGAGCACCAGGTGCAGAGTGGCCGCGAAGGGGCGGCCCTGGGGCCGGGCTCGGGTCGAATCCAAGGGGTTGCGTTCCATCAGACTTCACCTCGCACTGTGCCGAAGGTCATGCCCACCAGCAGGTACTTCTGGAAGAAATAGATGGCCAGAACCGGCGGGATCAGGTAGACGGTGGCCAGGGAGGCCACGAAGGTCCAGTCCACCCCGCCCTGGGAGATGGAGCCGGTCACCAGGCTGACCGGGACCATGGTGGTGCGCCGTCCGCCGATGATGAAATTGAAGAGGAACTCGTTCCAGACGAAGATGAGGTTGAAGATGAAGGCGGCGATCAGGCCTGGACGCACCTGGGGCAGCACCACGTTGAAGAGCACGTGCAGCCGGGAGCCGCCGTTGACCAGCCCGGTCTCGTCGAAGCGGGGGGAGACGCCGTCGATGAAGCCCTTCAGGATCCAGACGGAGAAGGGGATGCTGAACATGGCGTAGAAGAGGGTCATGCCCCAGAAGGTGTCCTTCCAGCCGAAGGCGGTGTACATGAGGAAGACCGGCACCACCACCGCCGCGGCCGGCACCATGCGGATGGAGAGGAGGATGAACATGAGGAAGTTCGTCCCTTTGGGCTGGAAGCGGGAGAAGCTGTACGCGGCCAGGAAGGCCACCACGATGGCGATGAGCACCGCGGAGAGGGAGACGAGGAAGCTGTTGCGCAGGGACGAGGCGAAGTCGTAGCGCCCAGCCAGGTCGACGAAGTTCTCCAGGGTGGGGGTGAAGATCCACTTGGGCGGAATGGTCAGGAGATCGTCCCGGGTCTTGAACGCGGCCAGGATGATCCAGATCACCGGCGCGAAGAAGGCCAACGAGACCGCCCAGAGCAGCAGGTGATAGAACGTCTGGCGCCAGTTGCGTTTCATCAGCGCTCCCCTCCTTCCATGCGCAGGTTGAGGATGTAGAGATAGATGGAGGTGAAGGCGATGGCGGTGAGCAAGGTGATCACCGCCAGGGAGGAGGACCAGCCCATGGTGAAGCCCTCGAAGGCTTTGCGGAACAGGGTGATGCCGATGACCTCTGTGGTGTTGCCTGGGCCGCCTCGGGTGAGCTGGTAGATCAGGTCCATCACCTTGAAGGAGTCGATGGTGCGCAGCAGAATGCCCAGCATGAGGATGAACTTGGCGTGGGGCAGGATCACGTAGCGGATGCGCTTGACCCAGGGCAGGCGATCCACCTCCGCGGCCTCCAGCTCCGCCTTGGGCACAGAGCCCAGCGCGGCCAGGGTGATGAGGATCATGAAGGGGGTCCACATCCAGATATCCACCAGGAGCACCGAGGCCATGGCCCAGGCCTTGTCCCCCAGGAAGTCGATCTTGGCCCCGAAGAGCTGGCTGGTCAGGTAGTTGGCCAGGCCGAAGGTGGGATCGTAGATGAGCCGGAAGAAGGTCCCGGTGGCGGCCGGGGTCAGGATCATGGGGGCGAAGAGCAGGGTCAAGGCCAGACGTCGGCCGGGCAGCTCCGTGCTCCCCCAGAAGAGGAAGCCCAGGAGCAGGCCCAGGATCGTCTCCACCCCCACGCTGAAGAAGACGAAGATGAAGGTGGTGCTCAGAGCCTGCCAGACGGCCAGATTGTTGTACAGGTCCAGGAAGTTCTCCAGGCCGATGAAACGGGGTGGGTCCCCGGTGACCAGGGAGTAGTTGTAGAAGCTCATCCCCACCATCCAGAGCAGGGGGATGATGTTCCAGATCAGGAAGAAGAGCAGCACCGGGACCAGGAGCATGGCCGGAAAGTGGCGGGAGTTGTCGATCCAGCGCATGCGCAGGGCCTGGAGCCGGGCGCCCAGGCTGGGCTTTGGGGCTCCGTGGCCGGGTGATACGGTATGGGATCGCATGGCCTTTCGCCTCGGAAGGGTGGCCCAGGTGACCGGCGCATGGGCAGACGCCGGTCACCCGGAAGGTCACAGGGACGCTACTTCAGCTGGATGTTCTCGCAGGAATCGGGCGGGGCGATCTGGCTGCGCCCGGCCTCGAAGAGGATCTTCTGCTGCTGACAGGCCGCCCATTCCAGGGCCAGCATGGGGTCGTCCACCTGGCCAGTGGCGTAGGCGGTGAAGGCCTCCTGCTGGGCCGCCAGCATCTCGGAATACTTGGGATCGTGCCAGAAATCCCGGCTGCGGTCCTTGCGCAGCATGTACTTGAAGGCCCGGAACCAGGGCTGGATGTCGTCGAAGCCTGGGTCCTCCAGCACGGACTTCACCGCGGGGTTGCCGCCCCGTTTGGCGAACTCCAGCTGGATCTCCGGCTGGTACCACCACTTGAGGAAGTCCACCGCCACCCGCATGTGGGCGTCGTCGTTGAAGGCGTTGATGACCCAGGGCTGGCCGCCGATGGAGTAGAGCCGCTTCAGGGAGCCGTCCTCCTGCTTGAAGCCCGGGGGCGGCACCACGATCACGTCGTCCCGGTTCTCGTCGGTGATCATGGCCAGGCCCACCGCGGCCCACTGGAAGGCGGTGGCCACCTTGCCCTGGGTGAAGGCGTCGATGTTCTCGGCGATGCCGTAGTTCACCGCGCCCGGGGGCTGGTAGTCCAGCATGCGCTTGTTCCAGACCATGCCCTGGGCGTTGATCTCGCTGTTGAGGATGCCGTAGACCTGGCGGGTCTCCGGGTCCCAGATCTCGCCCCCGTTGGAGAACATGAAGGGGTAGAGGTACATGGTCATGAAGTCGTACTCCTTGGAGTACTGCATGACCGTGCCGTAGAGGTCTTCTTCCGGGCGGGTGAAGAAGGCGGCGATCTTCTCGAAGTCCGTCATGGAGAGGTTCTCGAAGTCCTCGAAGGTCTGAGGCAGATCCATGCCGTACTCCGCCTTGAAGGCCTCCTGCTCCGCCGGGTCCGAGAAGAGATCCTTGCGCACGAAGAGGGCGATGGTGTCCGCCTCCTCAGGCAGGCCCCAGTAGTCCCCCGAGCCCAGGGGATACTCCATGTAGGTCTCCACCACCACCGGGTCGTACCATTCGATGTCCAGCTCCGGGTTCTGGGCGATGAGATCGCTCACGTTGACGATCCAGCCCGGCTCCGCGAAGGCGCCCAGCCACTGGCTGTCGCTGATGATCAGGTTGTACTCCTGGGAGCGGGTGGCCAGGGAGGCGGCCGCCTTCTGGAAGAGGGCGGAGAAAGGGGCCTCCGCGAAGGTGAAGGTCACGTCGTAGCCGTATTTCTCCTTGGCGTACTCCGCGAAGAGGGGGGACATGTCCACGCCCAGGCGGCTGGGCAGCCAGCCACCGATGCCCAGGATGGCCATCTCGATCTTCTGCCCCTTTAGGGGGTGCTCGGCCTCGCCGCCGGCAGCCGGGGCCGCGGCAGGCTCCTCTGCGGCCGGGGCGGAGGCCGGGGCCTGGGCGCAGGCCGCCAGCAGGGCCAGGATCCCCACCAGGGCGATCCAGAACCAGAATCGACTGGCGAAACGTCGTGTCCGTTGTCTCATTCCAAGTTCCTCCTTGTGTTGGGTTGTTGAACTTCTCGCTCGATACGGCCGGATGGCCACCCCTGGGGGCTAGCCCACCGCCTCGGCCGCGGCCTTGGCCATGTTGTCCAGGGTGGTCTTGATGTCCTGCTGGCCAGTGGTCATCTTGCCCAGCTCCACCGCGAAGCTGTCCACAGAGAGGCTGGCCCAGGCTGGCAGGTGGGGCTCCGTGCCCATGCGGTTCATGATGGCGTCGAAGGTGACGTCGAAGTGGCGGGTGGTGCCCGGCATCACCCGGTTGTTCTCCTTGATGCGCGGGTCCTCGAAGTTGCTCTTGCGGATGGGCGTGGCCCCGCCGCCCAGGAGGCTGGCCCGGGTGGTGATGTCCGAGCTGGTGGCCCACTGGAGGAAGATCCAGGCCGCGTCCACGTTCTTGCTGAACTTGGAGATGGCCAGGCTGCTGCCCCCCTGGTGGCTGATGCCCGGCGTCTCGTCGAAGCTGGTCTCGGCCTTGGTGCGCAGAGCGATCTCCTGGGGGCAGGCCGCAGGCTCGGCCAGACCCACGATCTTGGACTTCTCCGGGTCGTCGAAGCTGGGGAAGAATTCGCCCCAGGAGATGTAGATCCCGGCCAGGCCCTGGGTGAAGCTGTCCGCCTCGCCGGACCAGTCCCAGGTGGTGGCGCCGGGCGGCATGTACTTGCCCAGCTCCAGCATGTACTCCAT